>CAZUAH010000011.1:68047-68198 GCA_964617665.1 uncultured Pirellulaceae bacterium | reverse complement strand
ACGGTTTCGTTGCGGGTGACGTGGTGGTCAGTGGGGGAACGCTGGCGGGATTCGCTACGTCGGACAATCAGGCATTCACCTTCAACGTGACGCCCGGTGGCGACGGGGCGGTCACGGTTGACGTGGCAGCCGACGTGGCCGAGGACCTGGC
>CAZUAH010000011.1:67397-67947 GCA_964617665.1 uncultured Pirellulaceae bacterium | reverse complement strand
CGATCGTGAGCGATCGGACAGCCCCCACGCCGGTGATCACATCCAGCGAGACGAGCCCCAGCCATGCCTCGCCGATTCCAGTGTTGATCAACTTTGGAGAGGTGGTCAGTGGTTTTGTGGCGGGTGACGTGGTGGTCAGCGGGGGAACGCTGGCGGGATTCGCCACATCGGACAATCAGACGTTCACCTTCGATCTGACGCCCAGTGGCGACGGGGCGGTCACGGTTGACGTGGCAGCCGACGTGGCCGAGGACCTGGCGGGTAACCAGACCTTGGCGGCGACGCAGTTCTCGATCGTGAGCGATCGGACAGCCCCCACGCCGGTGATCACATCCAGCGAGACGAGTCCCAGCAACGCCTCGTCGATTCCGATTTCGGTCAACTTTGGCGAAGTGGTCAACGGTTTCGTTGCGGGTGACGTGGTGGTCAGTGGGGGAACGCTGGCGGGATTCGCTACGTCGGACAATCAGGCATTCACCTTCAACGTGACGCCCGGTGGCGACGGGGCGGTCACGGTTGACGTGGCAGCCGACGTGGCCGAGGACCTGGC
>CAZUAH010000011.1:0-67297 GCA_964617665.1 uncultured Pirellulaceae bacterium | reverse complement strand
CGATCGTGAGCGATCGGACAGCCCCCACGCCGGTGATCACATCCAGCGAGACGAGCCCCAGCCATGCCTCGCCGATTCCAGTGTTGATCAACTTTGGAGAGGTGGTCAGTGGTTTTGTGGCGGGTGACGTGGTGGTCAGCGGGGGAACGCTGGCGGGATTCGCCACATCGGACAATCAGACGTTCACCTTCGATCTGACGCCCAGTGGCGACGGGGCGGTCACGGTTGACGTGGCAGCCGACGTGGCCGAGGACCTGGCGGGTAACCAGACCTTGGCGGCGACGCAGTTCTCGATCGTGAGCGATCGGACAGCCCCCACGCCGGTGATCACATCCAGCGAGACGAGTCCCAGCAACGCCTCGTCGATTCCGATTTCGGTCAACTTTGGCGAAGTGGTCAACGGTTTCGTTGCGGGTGACGTGGTGGTCAGTGGGGGAACGCTGGCGGGATTCGCCACGTCGGACAATCAGACATTCACCTTCGATCTGACACCCAGTGGCGATGGGACGATCTCGGTTGACGTGGCGGCCGACGCCGCCGAGGACTTGGCGGGTAACAAGAGCTTGGCGGCGACGCAGTTCTCGATCGTGAGCGACGGCACGTCACCGACGGTGATGTCATTTACTTGGCAGACTCCCGCAAGCAGCCCGACTGACGCCGACGTATTGATCTTCCGAGCGACGTTCGACGAAGACGTGATGAGCGTGGCCATGGACAGTTTTGCGGTCAACGGAGCGACGACCGCAGCTGTCACTGCGTTGTCCTCGGTCAACGCCGCCACATACGACGTGACCGTCTCGGGGGGTAATCTTGCGAACTTCAACGGAACGGTAGGACTTGACCTCGCGGTCGGTCAGGACATCAGTGACTTGGCGGGCAACTCGCTGCCGACAGTTGAGCCGGAGATCGACGAGACGTACGTGGTCAACAACGACGAGGACGGTGATGGTGCGGCAGACTATTTTGAGGACGGAGCCGCCAATGGCGGTGACGGGAACAACGACGGTATTCCGGACCGGGAACAGAAGAACGTCGCTTCGCTTCCTTGCTTCACAGGGGAGGGATACGTCACCCTGGTCGCTTCCCAGGAGATTTCACTGACCGATACAGACGCGGCGGACAACCCTTCACCGGACGACGCTCCAGACGGCATCAGTTTTCCCGCCGGATTCTTCGAGTTCGGTATAGGTGGGTTCGCACAGGGTGGTTCTGTGGTGGTTACGGTCAATGTCGAGACGACGGCCAACACGTATTACAGGTTCGGACCGACGCCAGACAATCCGGCACCTCACTGGTATCCATTCATGTACGATGGATCAACCGGTGCAAAGATCTACTCGGACCGAGTGGAGCTTCATTTCGTGGATGGCCGGCGTGGCGATGACGATCTGATCGCAGACGGCTCGATAATCGACCTTGGCGCTCCTGGCGTAACGGATCATCCGTGGCAGAACCCAATGATTCCCAAAGACGTGAACAATGACGCGCTGGTCTCGTCCCTTGACGTACTCGCACTGATCCAGCGAATCAACACGAACGGGATTGGGCAGTTGCCGCTGATACCGAGCGGCAATGACGCAATACCGTCCTTCTGGGACGTGAGCGGCGACAATCAGCTCAGTCCAGTCGACGTTCTTGAGGTGATCCAATACATCAATGCGAATACGGGCGGCGAAGGCGAACAACCACAAACGTTGCTTCACAGGGCCTGGAACAACTCCGATTCCAATTCTGGATGGGCCGATGCCATATCTTCGCTGGGCGCGGCAGAATCGTTGTCAGCTTTTCAGCACCCAGCCACTCCACACCCTGAACTGCCGTCACCGGCCAATGAAGACGCCAATCCAGATCGTCGTGCGGTACATTCGCATGTCGCTTCCAGTGAGTCTGGAGGTATGCAGCGATTGCCGGTCGCGGAAAGCACTCGTGCGAACGAGACAGCCCGGAGGCTCGCGTTCGTGGACGACGAGTTGTCTGCCGACAGCCTGGAGAAAGCACTTTCCACCATTGCCCAGGAGATTGCCGCAATCTGGGACGCGTACAGGTAGAAGCAGTTTCAGAAACGGGATGGCGAGGCTCCACCGAGCCAACACGCCGGGCACACGCGGCTCGGCAGACACTCCGCCCCCGAAAATATATTTTCGACATATCCCCCACTAAAACGTCGTTGCGATCGTCACACTCCGCCGTGATGTCAGCGGATCGAGATGACCACACCGAAGAGCCGCGTGATATTGAGCTTCGGTTAGCAACGGCTCTAATAGGCCAATATCGTCTTCTCACGCGCTTTTCTGATTATGGTGGAACTCGGCGCGGTGGACTGTAATATCGTGTAGTCGCATGCGACGTTCGAAGTGAGTGCGGTAATCCATGTCGTGCTCAGCAGGCCGTTCCGACACCTCGTGCGGTGCACTGAGGTTGGTGGCTTCCGCGATTAATTCCAGCGTGACTTGGAAGTACTCTTCCACGTCGCTCCAAAAATGAAACACGCCGTTTGGTTTGAGTACCCGTTCGACGTTCTTTAGGAACGATTCGTTTAACACTCGCCTGCGTCTGTGTCGTTTCTTCCACCAGGGATCTGGAAAGTAAACGTGGACGCTTGCCGCACAAGCATCGGGCAGCATGTCGTGAAATAGCCTTTGGGCATCCCCGTGAATCATGATTGCGTTTGCACGCTGCTCGCGGGCGAGTCTGGCTGCCGCGAAACGAGCGTATTTTTGTGAGACCTCGCAGCCAAGAAAGTCGCGGTTCGGATTTCCGCCCGATGCCTCGAACAGGAACAGCCCTTTGCCGCATCCGACTTCGATTTCCAAAGGCGCAACACGCTCGAACAATGCCGCGGCCTCCAGCGGCACCGGCAGATCGTCAACAGTCCTCAAGTGATGTGAAAGATCCAGCGACGGATCAATCTTGCGAAGTGCACGTCGGCCCATAGTGTCTCGTTCGTGATTCGGTCTCGTGAAATGGGGCACGCCCCCATGCAAAATGGTCGGCTTCTCTATAGCATTTGTAGTGTCCGTTGACCAGCGGAGGCTGCACGGCCTTATTCTGAAAGAACGTGATTTATGGAGATAATCGCAATGCACACCGGGGTCCTGCGAGCAATCGCCTATTTCGTCTGCCTTATACTCACCGCCTCTATTGTGGCCCAAGACAGAAAGGCGCCGCCCAAGCGTGTCGACAAGCCAAAACCTGAAGGTGCCGCCGACTACACCGCCGAACCCGGGCCGGATGCAGGGAAGAACCTCGCGTTGTCGGTGGCGAAACTGACTGACGGTTTCACCCCACCCCGACCGTTTCTGATCTGGGCTCTTGGCTCCAGTTACACGAACAAGCTCGGCAATGGAGATCAGTTGATCGAAATGATCCAGCAGCAATTCGGCAGCGACAGGGAATTGGCTTACAAGAAGATGGTTGGCAACTCTTGTCCTTGGCAATACTTGCGCGGGTGGGCTCGGCATTTGGTCATTACGGATCAGCCCGACCTGGTGTTGATCTATACGATTGGCCGGTCGCCGGAGTTGGAGAAAGTGATCGTCGAACTACGCAAGCACACCACGGCCGATATTGTCGTGCCAAGTATCCACTGGCGCGAGCGCGGCAAGCCGTTTTGGGGCAAACGTGAGGACGCGCCAGATCAACAGGTCGACGAGGCTCGGGCCGTGTGCAAAAAGTACGGTGTCGAATTCGTCGAAAACCGTCGCCAGTGGGCACGGTACCTGACCGAGAACAACTTGAAGATTGAAGACTTGCTGAACGACGCCGTCCACCAGAGCGGCTACGGCGCCAAGATCGTCAATATGAACATCGTCGCTCATCTGCGCTGTCCGGACGAGTCCGGCTACGAACCAACGTCTCGCGAGCGTCGGATTCATACCGATAGCAGCTGCGTTCGCATCGCGCCGGAGGATGCCTGGAGAAAGACCGCCGGTCAACTATCCGACCATCAGTCACTATCCACATCGACGCCTGGTGCAACAATCGAACTGGAATTCACCGGGAACCGCGTCGATTTGATTGGCGAGTCTGGTAGCGGTAGCGCCAGCGTCTTCATTGACGGTAGGACTGCTGACGCGATTGATGCGTACTTCATGACCTACATCCAGTGGGCCAAGACGAACTTTGCCGAACGGCGCAGCCCCGCACGCGACCAGTCGCCGCATGGTGTCAGACTTGGCGAAAACGTTGTCCCACAAACGTGGACCATTGCGATGCAGGATGACGAAGGCAGTTTTGAGCTTGTCGGAAGTGTGACCGGCTCGGATGGTAACGGCAACGCAAAGCAACCGTTTGTCAGCGACACCGGCCAAATCATGATCGAACCAGACGAATGGCGGCGTCCGGAGCGCAACCGGAAAGGCGACAAGTTCACCTGGACCGTCCGCCGCGCTACGAAGGCCACCGTCGGCTTCGATGGCGAAACAGGGAAGCTGTTCCGTGCGACGTTAGCCGCAAATCTGCCAAACGGAAAGCACACGGTGAAGCTGGTTGCAGACGGAGAAAACGAAATCACGATCCACGCATTTGACGTGTTCGAGCCGCCGTTGAAGTGAACCGACGGGCTCGGAGGCCCATCGTGCCGGATCGTCTATCGATCAATGTCGGGTTTGGTGGCCGGGGCTGGACTGAGCGTTAGCGAGGGAAGCCCCGGGGTTTCGGGCTTGTGCCCTCCAACCCCGGCCACCGCAACCTCCATTTACCTAACAGGCAGGTATCGATAGCCGCACCAATACGGAGGGAATGGAAGGACGGAATCTGCTGGTTCTGTGCGACTGCTTGCGTCTACTCGTCCGGCCAAGCCACGTCGATGCGAGTGTGCAGGCGTGAGGCCAATTCGGCGTATTCGCGGCGGCCGTTGATCAGAGCGGCGGCGATATTGTCGAGCGGGACGCGTTCCATCTCGCAACAGAGCAGCGCGTCCTGTCGTGGGCCGGCCACCGCGGTCAGGCTGTCGCCTGTGGTCTGTTCTACGTCGCGTTTGATAGCTGCGATGTCGGATTGCTCATCAAACAACATCAACATGCGTTTCCCGCCGCCACAATTAATCAGTTTCGGCGTCGCTTCGTCGATCCAGGCGTCAATGTCGCTGTTGTGCTGTTCGCTTCCCGCTCTACACTCCGGTGGTTGCCCATTCGCCGCGCCGGATCTTAGACGAAGAACGGCACGCCCCGTTTCACACAGCGATTTGTACAGCATTTTCGGTTCGCGCAACTTCCCACCAAGCATGCTGTGAAGCGAATGGTCGGCGTCTGCAAATCTGTTCCGCATTTGCCTGTCCATTAACTCCAATACCTGGGACGCCGGATTGGGCGAGTTGCTTTGGTCCGGGGATCCTTCGCCGTTGTCCGGCACTTGCTCCTGATCGGGTACCGCACACTGCGAGTCGAACTTGGCCGCAACATCGATCAGTGTACGGTGTAGTTTCAGTAACTCCTCTGCGCTTGCGGTAATCTCCAGACGCATTGCGCGAACCCCGTCGCGCACACAGCGATGGGCCATCTCGTAGACGCGGAGTTTCCCGTATTGCAGAAGTAGTTTCTCCGACTGGGTGTCGACTGCTTGTCGACTCAATTCGGCCACTTCGTTCGCCAGTCGCTGCACCACTTGGCTAGCCGACGATTCGATCTTGCCAAGCTGCTTGGCGAAGCATACGGCCGCTTGACACGCCCCGTCGAGCCGCACTTGTGGAACCTCCATGAGTCCGATCAGCCATTGTCGAGCGGCTGTTGTCTTGCGGGCAAGAAACCTTGCCATTTGACCGGTCAGTACGCCTTTGAGTCCATCGGCCTGCAAAGCTCGAGGACCGTGTGCGGTAGATCGTGTCAGGAAGCCGTCAATGTCTGCGAACAGTTGGTCGGCGGAGGCTTGAGCCGACGCGACGCGTGTTGCTTTGACACTCTCGATCATTTGACGGAGATAACCGTCTATGTCACGACCGAATTCGGTCTGCGCGATTCCTAGCGCACGTTCGACCAGAGGGGCGAGTCTCAAGTCCAGCGAACCAATCTGTCCCGCGACAATGCCCTCAACTTCGGGCGTAGACGCCCGGGCATGGCTGTTCGATGCGTCACCCGTCTCTTTCTGTCTGCTTCTGCTGGCGTTTTCGCCCTCACCGAGTGCGTCGCTACCTAGCCACGTGGCGATCGTGGATCGACACAACAAGGCAAGATCCCTATCAAGGGGACCATTGTCGCACTTCCGTGGTCGGCCGATCGCGAAAGTCCGCATGGTTGCTTGGGAATACGGATCGTTTTTGCCCGAGCCATCTCGCGAGGAATCAAAGAACGCAGACGCTGGCGTCGCACAGTTCAGGTACAAGTACTCGGCCAGGGCGTCGACGCCAGATTGGTACTGCGCATCGGTCAATTCGTCGCCTAGATGAACCAGGTACGTGTGCTGGAAAGCGACATCGCGCTGGTAGGAGGCCAGCAGTCCAAAAGCCGCGTCGCCGGGGTAATGCCCTCCGACACGGCTCAGGTGCTTCAGTTCCATCAGAAACGCGTACGTGTTTGCGATGGCCAGGTCCCGCTTGTCGGCGTTGCGCGTCGTTGAATGGGCCAGGATGCCGTAGACAGCATCGTCCGAGAGACCTTGCTCGACCAACAATTCGCGTACGACGTAGGCCAAGTCCAAAGCGGTACCGCTGCCCGTTCCGCCAGCGGTCGATGCCACAATGAACACCCGCGGCGGGCCGCTCTGAAACGGAATGCCGGCATTCTCTGTAGACGGTGCCAGAGACTCAGCGTCGGTGGCGATCCCGATGGCGTTGCGGAGTCGCTCGATCAACTTGTCGCTGTGATCGACCAGTGCAAGGCGCCCCAGTGGCCGAAATCCCTCGGTCGACAACGAACGGGGTATATTGTAGAGCCAACGTCGGCTCAGCCATTCGAGCAGTTGTTCGGATTTTGGCCGGTACTCGTGGGGCGGGCGGAGCGGCATTACTAGCGTATCGCGTCCTCGCACGGCGGCGGCGCTCTCTGCCTCGGTGGCCTGGCCAAGTGATTGCGAGTCGGTATCAATCAGAAGCATCTGCAAACAGGGTATGCGGTCCAAATCGCCAAGAACCTCGTCCAGCCGTTGATGTAATCTCATCAGCGTTTGGGCGCCTGTACGCCCCACGCCGATAAAGACGGCGGGCCGATACTCAGCGGGTTTCTCCGAGAGATCAATTGTCGGAAGTTTTTCAATGGCCGCCTTTTCAAGCGAAAAAGGCATGGTCTTGGCGACTGCGCTGGCGTCGTGAGCGCTGCCGCGGCCAACGTCAGTTGCCCCCCTCGCTGTCGACCGTGTCTGCCTGGGCGTCTTCGTTCGCTGGCCGCCGGAACCGTGGACGCCCGCGCGTAGCAAATTGTCGATCAGCACGCGACAGCCTGGAAACCGTTTTGACGGTTCTTTCGACAAAGCTCTTGCAATGACCGCCTGATCTGATTGTGGCAATAACTTGAGCACGGGTTTGCAGTGATGATGCTGCGCGGCAAGCTGGGCGAACGTGCGTCCGGCAAAGGGCGGCTCGCCGGTCAACATCTGCTGATAGACAATTGCCAGACTGTACTGATCGCTAACCCGAGTCGGCTCGCCGCGAAGCACTTCGGGCGCCGAGTAAAGTGGCGTCACTCCGCCACCATGCGATTCACCCGACGTGCGCAGATCGCGCACAAGTCCGAAGTCGGCGATTTTGACCCGATTGCCGACGAGCAGCAAGTTCTCCGGCTTGACGTCCAGGTGCTGCAGCGAGTGTTCTTCGTACAGGTAGTCCAGGGCGTCCGCCGCATCGCCCAGGTATCGCAACAGCTCGTCCCGCGGAATCCCGTCCATGCCCGCTTCTTTGCAGGCGTCAAAACGATCTTTCAAACTCGACTTGGCCAGCTCCGATACGATCACCAAGCGGCCATCGACAATCTCGATCCTTTCCAGCGAAAGCAACAGCGGGTGATGGACCCTCTTGATCTGTTCCAGCGCCTCCAATTCCCGTGACGCTGCCGCTTCGTCAAGTTTTCCGTAGACGAACTTCACGGCTTTCAACAGGCCACCGGGTGCTTCGGCCTTCCACACCTCGCCAAAGCCGCCTGTGCCGATGCGTTCTTTCAGGACATACCCCGGGATCGGCTCTCTGTTCGCATTGACCTGCGCGGTCCTGGGAGCGTCAATCGTATTATCTGATGCTTGTTCCGCTGGTGTTGTCATTTGCCCCTCAATACAGTCGCGAAGTAGCTCTTTGCGGCGCGGTCGAAGTACTCGGGTCGCATCTCGATCGGCAGATCGTTGTACGTGCAATAGCTGCGAACCTGGCTTAGCAGGTCTCGCGGATGGCAGCGACGAAGCGGCCGGCTCGCGGCTTCATAGTGCTGTTTCAGCAGGTAGTCCACAACGTCCGCGCGGTACTGATATCGAAACTGGTCGGCGTACAGTTCAAATAGGCTGTGGTACTCTTCCGCGTCGGGATCTGTGATCTCGATCTTGTAAGGAATTCGCCGAAGGAAGGCTTCGTCGACCAGATCGTCCGGTTCCAGGTTTGTCGAGAAGATGATCAACTGTTCGAATGGTACCTGGATCTTCTTACCGGTGGACAAGGTCAAAAAATCGTACCGGCTTTCCAGCGGCACGATCCATCGGTTCAGCAGGTCCGCAGGCGCGATACGCTGCCGCCCGAAATCGTCGATCAGCAAACAGCCGCAATTGCTTTTCATCTGAATCGGTGCTTCGCTCACGTTGCTGTTTGCATCGTGCCGAATCTCCAGGTTCTCCATGGTCAACTCGCCGCCCACAACCACGGTTGGACGCCGGATCTTGATCCAGCGACGATCGTGCTCGCGAAGCTTGATCAGCCCGCTGGAATGTCCTTTCACTCCATGGTGATAGGAGGCGTCGAACAGTTTGATCACGTTGTTGTCTTCCAGGATCGCGTGGGGAATCCAAATCTCCTGGCCGAAGCACAACGTAATCCGCTTGGCAAGCGTCGACTTGCCATTGCCGGGTGCACCGTAGAGAAACATTCCGGCGCCGGAATTGACGGCTGGTCCAAGCTGTTCAAATATGTCGGCATTGAACGTGATGTCGCCAAACGCCTCTTCCAGTTGACTACGGCGAGGGGATTCGGCGCTTACCGCTTGAGCTTCGACGGCGATCACGTAATCCATCAACGGCACCGGTGCCGGCCCGACATACGCGCACGCCTCGGCGTAGGCCCGCGCACGGCGACGTCCCTGTTCGCTGAGCGTGTAGTAGTAATCGTTGAACGGGGCAGAGCCTGCGTGAACGACGACCTGTCTTGTCCGCAGCGTGGCAAGCAGACTCTCGATCACGCCAAACGGCAGGCACAGTGCGTCAGCGATCTTGCGACCGCTGCTAGTGCCGATTCGTCCAAGAAACTTGCAGACCAGCGATTCCACGAAGGCTTCGCTCAGTCCAGTCTCTTTTACCGAACTCGGTTCCGCTGGCCAGAAGGTGTCGTCCGACAGTAGGGTCGACAACAGGTCCTTGCTGATCTCTTGTGTTATCGTCGCCGACATGATCGTTATGACCTCTACAGGCGGTAACAGAGTTCCCAGCGCGCGCAACACCGCGCAACGCAATCCATGCAAGTCTAGGTTAGAAATAGAGTCGTTGGCGTTTGGCCCCCCCGGCCTTTGTGGCACGGTGGCTTTGCGTGAACTAAGCTTCTCTTGTGGATTGGATGAATGTGCGCCAGTGTTACTACAGTCGGTGCTATCGATGGCGCGGGGGAAGACCCCGTCAGGCGGAGAAAAGGGGACGTAACTGTTATGCTGAGCGAGATCGACCGATCAACCGAATCCGTTTGGTTCCTTGCAGGACAAGTTACCGGGGCAGAACCAGTACGCCTTGTCCCAGTTCATTCCACTCCGTTTCACGTGGGCCGGCAACCGGGCCTCGGCTTGTGCATTCCGCGACGAACGGTTTCGGGAATGCATGCGGAAATCGTCATGGATGGCGATTCGTTGCTGCTGCGCGATCTGAACAGCACGAACGGCACATTCGTGAACGGTCGCCAAATCACCGAGACGCAGGTACGAGAAGAGGATTTGATCCAATTCGCCGACGTACCATTCCGCATTCGTCGGCAGGATTCCATGGGACCGAACAAGACCGTACAGGAGGAAGTACACGACCAAGCCTTCGCTCTAGTGCAACTGGATCGAATTATCAGCGAACGAGCAGTGGTCCCCCATTATCAGCCAATCGTCGAATTGACGAACGAGGAGACCGTCGGTTACGAGGTGCTGGCCCGCAGCAATCTGGTCGGATTGCACGAAGCGCGCGACATATTCCAGGCCGCAGTGCGATTGGACGTTGAGGTCGAGCTGAGCCGCATGTTCCGCTGGGAGGGGATCCGAGCGACCGCCTCGGTGGACAGTCCGCCACACCTCTTCGTAAATACGCATCCGAAGGAGCTTGTCGAACCGGGGCTTCCGCAATCCATAGAAGCCGTCCGGGAGGTCAGCCCTACGCAGCCGATCACACTTGAGATTCACGAGGCAGCAGTGACCGATCCTTCGTCGATGAACGACTTGCGTTCGGTGCTTCGCGATCTGGATATCGGGCTGGCGTTTGACGATTTCGGCGCGGGGCAGACGCGATTGGTCGAGTTGATCGAAGTGCGACCCGATTACTTGAAGTTCGATATGGGTTTGATTCGCGATATCCACTTGGCCCCTGCCGAGCGTCAGGAAATGCTAGCCACGCTTGTACGCATGGTGAACAACCTCGGTGTCGCACCGTTGGCCGAAGGCATCGAGACTGCCGACGAACACGCAACTTGTCTGGAACTCGGTTTCAAGTTCGCCCAAGGTTATCACTACGGCCGCCCAGCTCCCGCTTTCTCCTGCGATTGATGACATCGAGCGGTGTCTCTGGCACCGTTCTACACTTGCTGCTGTCTATACTCGCCTCCCTCAAGCACTCTCGCCGTGTGTTTCGATGCAAAACGATCGCGATCCACGTTTGGAGGCGGCTCTTCCGCGTTCATGCTCCGACGCTTTGCCCACAACGAGGGCATTTTGTACAATGCGACCATGCTGACCTATGTGTGCATCCTTGCGTTCCTTATGATCGGCTACATGTGGCTGAGAGGGATCGTGTTGCGACAGGAACGAGCACGTTTCGCTCGGCGCCGGCGATGGCGTGCATGGATCCTTGACCAGCTAACCGAAGAACCGCCGGAGAGCGGGGACTACGACAGGGCAGAACACTAGCCGAATCTCCACAAAGCGCCAGAGTTCAGCTTATTGCCGCAACCAGTTTCGTATGCGGCACTTGTGATCCCCGAACGTCATCGTCTTCCCCACCCGCCAGAACGACCCAAGACTCGAATTCACTGCCCGCACTGCCCTCCCACTGCGCGAACGACTGTCGGATACTTGACGGCCCGTCGTCAAGAGAATACAAGACTGCTTGGACCAAGAGACCGTCATAGAATTTCTAGCGTTTCAACAAATTGCCGCGGAGACATTCGTTATGGTTATGAAGAAATTTATCAACGATCCCGCTAACCTGACTGCCGAGTTGCTTGAAGGATTCGCTAGTGCCTATCGCGACAAGATCGCGTTGGTCAGCGAAAAGCTGGTCGTGCGAGCCAATCCCAAGCCCAAGGAAAAAGTGGCTATCGTCACTCTAGGCGGGGCGGGACACGAGCCGGCGCTCAGCGGCTTTGTTGGTGACGGGATGTTGGATATCTCGGTGGTCGGCGATATCTTTGCGGCTCCCGGCCCTCCCAAGGTGTTCGAGGCACTGAAAATGGCCAACCGTGATGCAGGCGTGCTGTTTGTCGTCTTGAACCATGCGGGCGACGTAATGAGCGCCAACGTGGCCATGGAAATGGCGGAAGAAGAAGGGCTGAACGTTAAAATGATCCTCACGCACGAGGATATCGCTCCGGGGATGGATGCTCCGGACGAAGATCGTCGTGGTTTGGTCGGCTGCATTCCCCTATATAAGGTCGCTGGGGCTGCGGCAGAAGCCGGCGCGACCTTGGACGAAGTCTACGCGGTGGCCGACAAATTCAATCAGAACATGGCGACGCTGGCCGTGGCTTTGAAAACGGCTACGCATCCGGCATCGGGACAGGCGATTTTTGAATTGGCCGACGACGAGATGGAAATCGGCATGGGCCAACACGGCGAAGCTGGCACAGGCCGCTCGGCGATCATGACTGCCGACAAGACCGCTGCGACCATGGCCGAGCAACTGGTCAAGGCCATCGGTGCCGGCGACGGCGACAAGATCTTGGCTCTGATCAACGGTGCAGGTGCAACCACGCTGATGGAAATGTTCATCGTATATCGCGGTCTTGAGAAGTTTCTGTCCGGCAAGGGCATCGAGATCGCACGCGGTCGGTGCGGCGAATTGTTGACAGTCCAGGAAATGGGCGGCTTCCAAATGCACTTGGCCAAACTGGATGACCAACTGATTGAATTATGGGACGCCCCGTGCGATACGCCGTACCTGACGGTACGGTGATATCACGGCTTCCGAAACCTGAAGTGAATTCGAATAGAGACGAACTATAAATGGCGGAACGCATCGGTATCGAAGAACTTCGAGGAATGATCCTGACCTCGGTCGAATTGATCAAAGCTCAACAGGACGAGTTGTCTCGGCTGGACGCGGCCACCGGCGACGGCGATCACGGGATGGCAATTTGCCGCGCCATGGATGCTGCAGCCAAGGCGTTAGACGAAAACGCTGGCCAAAGCATCGGCAAGACGCTGAAGGCCATCGGCTGGGGTGTCATGGGCATCGATGGCGGGTCGACCGGTCCGCTTTTCGGCTCGCTGTTCAACGGAATGGCCAAAGCGGCAAAAGATGTGGACTCGCTGGACGGCCCGGCCCTCGTGGACATGTTCGAACAAGGGTTGGCTGGTATCCGGAAGCACACACAAGCTGCGGTGGGCGACAAGACGTTGATCGACGCAATCGAGCCAGCTGTCCAGGCCATGCGCGCAGCGAGCGGCGAGGACATCGCAGCAATCTTGGATGCCGCGGCGAAGGCCGCCGACGAAGGCGCGAAAGCCACTGCGGACATGCAAGCCAAGTTTGGGCGTGCCAAGAACCTGGGCGAAAGGTCCATCGGCCACGTCGACCCGGGAGCGGCCAGTGCCGCCCTTCTGTTTACCGGCTTCGCGAAGTCCATGGCGTGATCTGAAAACAACTCCACCACCTTATACTCACCAACAAAGGAAACCTCTCAATGCCCGAAGAATCAGGCAATATCGAAGCACAACGATTCGGCGTTGGCGTACCCGTGCAGGAAGAACCGTTTTACGTCAAAGGCTCGAACCATCTGGACTGGGGAATGCAGGATCGCTTGAGCCGCATGTTCAATCCCAAGAGCGGCAAGACGGTCATGCTGGCCTTCGACCACGGTTACATTATGGGGCCGACATCGGGCCTGGAGCGAATGGACCTCACAATGCGCCCGTTGGTTCCGCACAGCGATGTGATCATGTGCACTCGTGGCGCGCTCCGGGCAAACATTCCTCCCATATTCAACAAGCCGGTGTCGTTGCGTGTGACGGCTGGTTCGACCGTGCTCGTCGGCGACGATTTGTTCAACGAATGCATCGGCGTGGACATTGAAGAAGCCATTCGGCTGAACGCAACCATCATGGCCGTCCAAGTTTGCATTGGCGGCAAGCACGAGCACGTGACGATTCGCGACTTGGTCCAGGTCATTGACGCTGGGAACAAATACGGTATTCCAACGTTAGGCGTAACGGCAGTCGGTCGCGAGATGGCACGTGATGCGCGTTACCTGGGAATGGCCTCGCGCGTGCTCGCCGAACTGGGCGCGAATGTCATCAAGACGTACTTCTGTGAAGAAGGATTTGATCGCGTCACCGCCGGATGCCCGGTTCCGGTTGTGATTGCCGGTGGTAAGAAGCTTCCTGAGCTTGACGCAATGACGATGTGCTACAAGGCCATCGATCAAGGGGCCGACGGCGTCGACATGGGCCGAAACATCTTCCAAGCCGACGATCCAATAGCCATGATTCAAGCAATCCGCGCTATTGTTCACGACGGCGAGAAGCCCGAGAAAGCGTTGGACTTGTACGAGACGCTGAAGAGCGAGAATCAGCAATAACGCGAGCGACAGGTGAGCTCATGCCCACCGTAGCGGAAGTCGCCGAGACTTTCGGCTGGCCATCGAAACTCTTGGCGAGTTTCGCTACGCGTGGATCTTCTTTCGCCACTCACTTAAATGCGGAGTACGCGGTACCAGACGTCGTGGATTGCTATGGTTTTGGGTACGGCGGCAGGTTAAACTTGGAATCCTGTTGACCCACCTTTCCCCACCCATAACCTCCCCAGGAAGCGAACCATGACACGAGTCAAGATCTGTCTCGCCATGCTTTTTTGTTTCATCCCCGTCTGGATGCTGACGATCCTGGGCTCCGCTGCTGTGGCCGACGACGGCAAACAGTACGTGAAGAAAGCCACTTGGCCCGAGACCATGTTGGCTACACGGGCTAACTTCACCATGCCCAAAGAGGAAGCTGCTGAACCGCAGCCGATAGAATTGGGGCCATGGTTCACCACGGGTCAGCTGAAGGCCGCCCGTTTCGCAGACGCCCTGTTTCCTGAAGAGAAAATCGATCTGGATTCCAAAGACCCGGACGGGAAGCCTCGTTGGCAGCAACACGCGGCTTGGGCGGACGGTCGAGTCCACGGTTTACCGACTGACGGTGGCCGAGGGCCGACGTATCTGTTCAGAACCATCACTTCGAAGCAGGCCGCCTCAATTCCGTCAGGCTTTGGCAGCGATGATGGGCTGGTCGTGTGGTTGAACGGCAAGCAAGTCATCTCGCACGACGTTCCGCGAGGCCCGGGAGCAAACCAGGATCGTGCCGAACTAGAATTCAAGGCAGGCGAGAACCGCCTGCTGATGAAGATCTACAACAACGGCGGCGGGCACGGTTTCTTCTTCACTTTGAATCCGTCCGCGCAGCCTTCTGATCCTTTGCTGGATGCGTGGAAACAGCTCGAAGCGGATTTTCCGCTTGAAGCTGGTTGGACGAAACGTTACTTGTCGGGCAATCGACATTTGGAATGGTTCGCTTCGCCCGACAATCTTCAACTGACCGAGGAAATGGTCGACCGGGCGATTCGAGATTGCGGTCGCGAAGGAGAAAGCCTGCGTGGCCAGCTACAATCACTGAAGGATGCCGGTACGAAACCGGACGACGTCGCTTGGCTCGAATTGTTCTCGAAGGTGTGCCTGTTCCGGCACCGTACGGCCGAGATGAAGCAGATCAGTTTCGATGCGCTTCGGTTGGCTATCCACGATCTGAGCGGCAGCTACCCCGGCCAGTACAAGAAGGCTACTCAATATCTAAAACAGGTCGACGATCTGGAACGTCAAGCGACCGACATTGAAAAGGCCCTGGCAAGCGGCGACGGCAGTCTCACAAAACGGATTCCCGCGCTGGTGGAACGATTTCAAGAGCTGCAGAGGGAGGCCTTGCTGGCCAACCCGCTGCTCGACTTCGATCGTCTACTGTTAGTCAGACGCAACGCGAACGCGCCCAATATGGGGCTGCCACAGAACTGGCAAGGCAACTGTGCCTTATCTCGTTCTGGCTTCAACAACGAAATTGCCGTTCTGTCGCCGATACGTCCGGACGGAAGACTCACGACACTGTTCAAACCCGAGAGAGACATTTTCGTCGGCGATGTCGATTTGCATTTCGATGCGGACCGAATGCTGTTTTCTATGATCGGAGATCACAATCGGTTTCAGATCTGGGAAATTGGTGCGGAGGGAGAGGGCCTGCGTCAAGTAACGCCAGGCGTGCATCCCGACGTGGATAACTACGACGCCTGCTACCTGCCCGATGGTCGAATCATCTTTGATTCGACTCGCTGCTTTCAAGGCGTGCCGTGTGTGGGTGGCGGAAACGCCGTGGCCAACCTGTTCATCATGGACGCGGACGGGGCGAACACTCGCCAGCTCTGTTTCGATCAAGACCACAACTGGTGCCCAACGGTGTTGAATGACGGGCGAATTCTCTACACGCGTTGGGAGTATTCCGATTCTCCTCATTACTTCACGCGCCTGCTGTTTTCGATGAACCCAGACGGCACGAACCAGATGCAGTACTACGGTAGCAACTCGCCGTGGCCGAATTCGACCTTCTACGCACGGCCCATTCCGGAGCATCCGACGAAGGTCGTGGCAGTTATTTCAGGCCACCACGGCGTGCCGCGCATGGGCGAATTGCTGGTTTTCGATCCGGCACTGGGACGCCATCAGGCCGATGGAGCCGTGCAGCGGATCCCTGGCTACGGCGTGAAAGTCGAACCGAACATTGGCGACGCGATCGTCAACAACTCATGGCCCAAGTTCCTGCACCCGTATCCTCTGAGTGACAAGTACTTCTTGGTGGCCATGCAGCCGACGGCCCAGTCGCTGTGGGGCATCTACTTGGTCGACATCTTCGACAATATGGTGCTGATCAAGGAGCAGCCCGGAAACGTGCTGTTCGAACCCGTGCCGTTGCGAGAAACGCCAACACCACCGGTCCTCAAGGATCGCGTCGATCTCAGCCAGTCGGACGCCACGATTTACTTGTCCGACATCTATTCGGGCGACGGGCTGAAAGGCGTTCCCCGAGGCACCGTGAAATCGCTACGAATCTACGAATTCCACTATGCCTATAACGGCATGGGCGGACACATCCACATTGGCATCGACGGTCCTTGGGACGCGCGCCGCATTCTCGGCACGGTCCCGGTTGAAAAGGACGGTTCGGCCAGCTTCAAAGTGCCGGCCAATGTGCCGATCGCCGTCCAGCCGCTAGACGAAAACGGCCGGGCGCTGCAAATCATGCGAAGCTGGTACACGGCCATGCCCGGCGAAGTCCTTTCGTGTACGGGCTGCCACGAGAGCCAGAATACCTCGCCACCGTCGAAGCCAACTCTGGCCATGGAGCGGGCCCCGTCCGAGATGACGCCCTGGTACGGTCCCGCACGACCGTTCAGTTTCAAACGTGAAGTACAGCCGGTTTTGGACAAGCACTGTGTCGGTTGCCATGACGGCAAACACAACGATCGGCCGAATCTGGTTGGCGACCGGCCCAGTACCTTCCGGAATTTCACGCCGTCGTACGTCGCTTTGCATCCTTACGTGCGACGTCCGGGGCCCGAAAGCGATTACTTCCTGCAAAAGCCGCTGGAGTATCATGCCAGTGTCAGCGAGCTAATACAGATGCTGACCAAAGGCCATCATGGCGTCGAACTGGATATAGAAGCTTGGGATCGTTTGTTCACCTGGATCGACTTGAACGTGCCGGACCACGGTACCTGGCACGAGCATCGCGGCGGCAACCATTCGGACCGAGAGGCAAAGCGACTAGAAATGCGAACCCTATTCGCTAGCCGCTGCGAGAACCCCGAAGAATACCCCACGCCACCACCGGAACGCCCCGACTTCGTCAAGCCCACACCGGTGCCGGAGCAGAAACCACAGAAGTTGAATGTCCGCAATTGGCCGTTCGATGCGGCCGATGCGGAGCGACGCCAGAGTGCGGTCGGTCTCGAAACCAATGTGCAGCTCGAGCTTGCCGAGGGCGTCACCATGGATCTGGTGCTGGTGCCGGCCGGCGAATTCGTCATGGGTTCCTTCGACGGCTATGTGGACGAGTATCCACAGACCACGGTCAAGATCGACAAACCGTTTTACATGGGCAAGTTCGAGGTGACAAACGAGCAGTTTGCCGCATCCGATCCGACGCACGACGTGGGCTACATCAGCATATTCAACAAGGACCACAGCAGTCGCGGCGTGGCCGTCGATCATGGTCGGCAACCGGTCATTCGGCTATCCTGGGATCGTGCCATGAGGTTCTGCAAGTGGCTGTCGCAAAAGACCGGCCAACAGATCACGCTGCCGACCGAAGCTCAATGGGAATACGCCTGCCGTGCCGGCACGGATACGCCGATGAATTTTGGCGACTGCGATGTGGACTTTGGCAAGTTCGCCAACCTGGCCGACCAACAGTTGAACAACCTGACACGACGCGACTCGCCCAAGTGGATTCCCACAATCGACGCCGTCAACGATAGCGCCGTAGTCACCGGCCACGTCGGCCGATACACACCCAACGCATGGGGCCTGTGTGATATGCACGGAAACGTCGCGGAATGGACTCTCACGGCCTATCGCCCCTATCCGTACAATTCCCGCGATGGCCGCGACGCCCCCAACGCCGCTGGTGCAAAGGTCGTACGTGGCGGCTCGTTCTACGACCGCCCGAAGCGAGCCCGTTCCGCCTTCCGCCAAAACTATCCATCTTGGCAGAAAGTCTTCAACGTAGGTCTCCGCGTAGTGATGGAAATTGAGTAGCGTCTGTTGAGATGGTGCACCCAGAGTGTTGGAATGGACGCCGATGGCCCATTTGCCTTCGAGAACAGCAATCTCGTTTCCAGGCTCTGGCCTGGAAACGCACTGTCTTGCCGGCTCTTGCGAGACAGAGCCCCGTAACTAATCAGACAGTGAAGGGAGCCCGCTGGTGTCTTGGCCTCGTTGTCTGTCCGGCACGTGGCAGCTTTGAGATCTCGAAGTGGGGCATTTCTGTCCGCGCGTAAGCGCTGCCGCAGATGCAGGCCTGTTTGCGAGCTCTCCGTGCGCGTTTCTTGGCTTGAGCCGATCGGCACATGCCGCGGTTTCTACGAAGCCTCCTCTTTTCCGTTCGATTGTGATTTCTCCCACGATTGCGGATTTTACGAAGCCCAATTAACATTGGTGAGACCGCAATGCCCGCTTTGATGGGTGTTCTTGACTCGGGAGAGACCTTTCATGAGACCGCAACTCACGCGACGCGAGCTACCGCGCAATATCCGCCGCAGACGATTTCGACGGCTCTTGTTCGAGTCCCTTGAAGACAGACGTTTGCTGGCCACCGTAAACTGGGACGGCGGCGGTGACGCAACCTCGTGGCTGGATCCCTTGAACTGGGACACGGATGAGTTGCCCAGCGCGAGCGACGATGTCGTCATCGATGTCGCTAACGATGTCACAATAACCCATCCCTCCGGAAACACTACAGTCAACCGTCTGCAAAGCCACGAGGCATTTGTCATTGCGGGAGGAACGCTGACAGTCAACGGAGCTTCAGTTCTTTCCGCGGGTCTCACGATTGAAGCCCAAGCAACACTCATTGCTGACGGACCAGCAGCATCTTTGGTGGCAAATGGCGTTACAGATGTCGACAGCGCGAACCTGATTGCCAGAAACGGAGGAGTAATCAACCTCCCAGAGCTGACGAGCTATACACATGCCGCAACCTCGATATCCACAGACGTTCGAATTGAGGCTGATGGGGTCGGTAGCTTAGTGAATCTTGGCAACGTGACCACCGTTACGGGAAGCATGGCCAATGGTTCGGACCTATTTATCCGTGCGAGCAACGGCGGCAAAGTGGATCTCAGCGGTACGACCAGTATCGAAGGAGGACTGGTGCATTTGTCGGTCGACGGCGACGGAGATGAGATCGATCTGACTTCGTTGACATCCTACCGTGGACATCTTTGGCTGTATCTTACCTCACCGCGTGGTTCATCCGTCAAGGTGCGCGGGGGCGGCCGAATCCTGGCGCCCAACTTGACCACAATAGAAAGTGTCAGTCTGTCCGCTTCTGCGGGAGGCATACTCTCGTTGCCCTCGTTATCCAGCTATACACACACGGCGACGGGAGTCATGCTGGACGTCACACTCGAAGCCGATGGCGCAGGCAGCGTGCTGGACCTTGGCAACGTGACCACGCTTGCTGGAAGCACGGCCAATAATTCGGACCTATTTGTCCGTGCCAGCAACGGCGGCAAGGTGGATCTCAGCGGCGTGACAAGCATCGAAGATGGACTGGTACATTTATCCGTCGACGGTGATGGAGATGAGATCGATCTGACTTCGTTGGCATCCTACCGCGGACATCTTTGGCTGTATCTTACCTCGCCGCGTGGTTCATCCGTCAAGGTGCGCGGGGGCGGCCGAATCCTGGCGCCCAACTTGGCCACAATCGAGAGCGTCAGTCTGTCCGCTTCTTCGGGAGGCGTACTCTCGCTGCCATCATTATCCAGCTATACACACCCGGTAGCGGGGACCTTCCTCGACGTCACCCTCGAAGCCGACGGCGCCGGTAGCGTGCTGGACCTGGGCAACGTGACCACGCTCGCGGGCAGCACGGCGAACAGGTCAGATTTGTTCATCCGCGCGACCAGCGGTGGTCGTGTAGATTTGAGCGGAATGCCTACGATGCTCGGGGGCTCCATACATTCGCTTTCTTCAGGGCTCGATAGTCTTCTAGATCTTTCATCGCAAACTGCCTTTGATGGCAGCACAGCCAAGACACGAGCATTCACGGTGGCAGACAATGGCACCATTGATCTTTCGTCTCTGACTGGCGTCGCAGACCAACGGGTGACCTTTTCTGTGGAGGGAACGCTTCTCCTGCCTCAGTCCACAGCGACGCTCACGGGAACGCTGGTCACGATTGCCTCGCCCGGCGTCATTGAAGTCAGTCAACTGAATCTGGACGCCGGAAGTACGCTTACTGGCAGTGGTACGGTCAATGGCGGACTGAGCAACGCTGGGCATGTCACCGTCGAGGGCACTCCGGCCACTCTGGCCGTGAACGGGGATTTCACGCAAACCTCAGACGGGAAACTAACACTTACGATCGGCGGGCTGACGGCAGGAGCAGAACACGGTCAACTCGTGGTTGCTGGCACGGCCGAATTAGGCGGAAGCCTGGAATTGGACCTGGCCGATGGATACCGGCCGGATTTCGGCGATGAATATGAGATAGTGACCTTTGACTCACGGAACGGCGAATTCACTTGGCGAGAAGGCTTGAACGTCGGCAACGGCGTCGCCTTCTATCCGGACTTCAGCACAAACGCGCTCAGCATGCGTGCAGAGCAAGTCCCCGACTTCACCATGCACTTGATCGATGGCAGCTTCGACGGTGCCGAGGCCGTATTTCCCGGCGATCTGGATGGGGATGGCGATGTTGATTTCGCTGTCGCGGGCAGCACGTCCGACAGTATTGCCTGGTACGAATATGACTCGGTAGAACTCACGTATCAGAAACACGTACTTACGAACTCCTTCGATCATCCCCGGTCTGTGGTGCTCGCTGACCTCGACGAAGACGGTGACTTGGACATCGTGGCGTGTGCGAGATATGCCGACGAGATCGCCTGGTGGGAGAATGAGCCGCAAGGGTTCGTGACCAAGCACACCATCGCGAGCGGATTTGATGGCCCCCGCAACGTCGTCGTCGCCGACCTGGATGCCGACGCGGACCTGGATGTCATCGTCAGCGGCCAGTACGCGGACGAGATCGCCTGGTGGGAAAACGATGGTGCCCTTGGCTTTACCAAGCGGATGGTCGACGCGTCCTTCGATGGGCCGACCGGGTTGGCCGTCGCCGACGTTGACGACGATGGTCACAACGATGTCGTGGCCGTAGCAACCGGAAGTCTGGCCGTCGCCTGGTGGCAGAACGACGGAACGCAATCATTCACGCGTCACGTGATCGGCACGCAATTGGTAACAGGGCAGCATGTACAGGTGGCGGACCTGGACGACGACGGTCACCTGGACATCGTGGCCAGCGGCTTCGACTCCGATGATCTGGCAATCTTCTTTCAGGGATCGGAACACCTTTTCACACGCCAGACGATCGCCGAAGGCTGGAATGGCTCTCAGTGGATCAGTGTTGCCGACATGGATGCCGACGATGACTTGGACATCGTGGCCGGCGCTGACAATGGCGACCGCGTCGGCTGGTGGGAGAACCGTGGAAACCGTGTCTATCACAAAGCTCTGATCGACACTGCTTTCAACGGCGCCTCTGGCGTATTCGCCACAGACATGGACGGCGACGGTGATGTGGACATTCTGGGTGCTGCCGACGATGGTGATGACATCGCTTGGTGGGAAAACGACCTACTTGACCGCCCCCGAGTGATCCAGATGACACCGCCGGTCGCTGGCGCCGTTGCGCAAGGTCCTGATTCCGTGATCGTCCGTTTGACGGAGGATGTTGATCCTACCACGGTCACCGCGGATACATTCCTGCTGGCCGAAGCCGGTGAAGATGGACAGTTGGGCTCGGCGGATGATGTGCCAATCGTGGCGGATTCGATCACGTACCACTCGGACCAACGCCTCGCCACGTTTCAAATGGCATCGGCTCTCGCGGACGGTCTCTATCAGGTAACGTTAACGGACGAAGTAACCGATCTCGACGGAGTTCCGTTGGATGGCGAAGGGAATTATCAGACTCCTCCGCCATCCAGACTGCCATCCGGCGATGGCCAGCCGGGTGGAGATTTCGTCGCCGCCTTCTGGGTTGATTCGTCGGTACCGACGAACCCCGAGCGGTTGCGCAGCGCCAGCCACACGGTTGGTCTGCAGTCCACGGACGACACGGTGGACATTGTTTGGACTGCGGCCCATGACACGCAGAGCGGACTGGCGGGCTATCATGCCGGCTGGGACTTTTCGGCAGATTCCGATCCCACTCAGTTTGGACTCCTTCCCGCCGCTACGACCAGCATCACCAGCCCGCCCCTGGGCGATGGTGATTCTCACTTTTTCCATCTGATCGCCGTGGATCGCGCGGGCAATCTGTCGGAGGCCCGACATTTCGGCCCCATTTCAATCGAGAATGGAGGCCCCGTGGTCCATGCCACATTCCCGGAGGCGGGTCAGACGGTCAGTGTGCCGCCGCTGGAGATTGCCGTCCAATTCCTCGATGACGATGTCGCCTCCGAAACTCTCACGCCGACGACGTTCCTGGTCGAGCGAAGCGGCGGCGACCGCACTTTTGGTGATGGGAACGAAACGCAGATCGTGGACACGGATGGGATCATCGATTTCGATCCGGATACGCGAACAGCCGCGTTTATCACGACCGGACCGCTTTCCCAGGATATGTATCGCATCGTCTTGCGTGATTCGATCACTGACCAAGACGGCAATGCTCTGGATGGTGACAACGACGGCGTACCCGGAGGCGATCACATCGTTCAATTCGACTACTCCACGCGGCAGGAGGTCTCTGGCGCACTCGACGCGGATACATCGTGGCGTGGTTTGATCGTCGTGACGGGCACGGTGACGGTCGCGGAAGGCGTCACGCTGACGATGGAGCCGGGCACGACCGTCAAGGTTGACGGCTCGCATCGCATCAATGTGAACGGCGAGCTTTCCGCCGAAGGGACTCGCGAGTATCCCGTTGTCTTCACGTCGTACCGCGATGACACGGTTCGAGGGGATTCCAACGGCGATGGCGATGCCACCGCTCCCCGCCGCGCGGACTGGGGCGGCCTTTACACAACGGGACGTGGAGCCCATATCGAACTCGATCACGCAGTCGTCCGCTTCGCCAACTACGGTGTCGAGACATTGGCACATGACTCCTCATGGCGAGTATCGAACAGCATCATTTCGGACAACAACATCGGGCTTGGGGCGCATCACAGGCAGGGGCTCAGCGCCGAGCTAGTGAACACAGTGGTCGCGAACAACTGGAAGACTGGCATTTATTTTCACGAGTATTTCGGCGGCATCGTTCGAAATTGCACGATTGTCGGCAATGGTTTCGCGAACGGTTGGGCGGCAGCAGGCGTGCACCAGGTGGGCTCGCTGTTCATGGAGAACACCATCGTCGCCTTCAATCGGAATGGCTTTGACAGCAACGCCCAGCCAGACCTGGATATTAAGAACTCGCTGTTCTACAACCCGGCCGGTAAGGAACTAAAGTTCAGGGGCGGCTTCACGAGTGATGTCCTCGATCACAATTCCAACATAGTTGCCGATCCCCGGTTCGTTTCCTTCGAGGCCGGAGATTACGAATTGGATCAAGGATCCCCGGCGATCGACAGCGGTCGCGGCATCGGCGCACCGAGATACGACCTGCTTGGTCGGCCACGGCATGACGATCCGGGCATGGCGAACGTGGGCAGCGGCTTCCCGGCCTATGTCGACATGGGAGCCTTCGAACGGCAGACCGACACCACGCCAGTGGACCTGGTAGTCACTCACGTGGCTGTGCCGGAACCTCGCTCGGTCCAGCAAGGCGACCCGCTGACCGTTTCGTGGACCGTGGCGAACAATGGGCAGCGACTTGCCGAGGGGCCTTGGGAGGACGCGGTCTACCTTTCCCAGGACGCGTCGGTCGACCCGTCGGATATCTTGCTGGGCACTGTCAAACACTCGGGCGGCCTGGCATTCGGCCAGAGCTACACCGAATCGCTGGCCACCACCGTCCCGGCAGCCGCCGGAATGCAGTACGTCTTGGTACGCACCAATCACACGCGGACGGTCCGAGAATCGACGGAAGTCAACAACATCGGCGTCTCCGCACAGCCGTTGGAAGTGGGCGTAGCGAACTCGGAGCTGGATACGCCGTTAGCCAGCTCGCTAACGCGCGGCGATTGGCAGTACTTCCGTTTTGATGCAAGCGCTGGCAACAGCATCCGTTTCACCGTTGACGCTGTCACCGACTCGGCAACCATCGGTCTGTACTTCCGGCAAGGAACAATACCAACGCTGCAGCAACACGACCAAGCCGTGACGACCTACAAAGATCCCGATCCCGAGCTACTGGCGGCCGATCCGCTGGATGCGACCTACTACATCGGCGTCTACGGTCAGTGGATTCGGGGTGGCCAGACGGACTTCACGCTGACTGCGAGCATGACGGACTTGCAGCTTGATTCGGTCTCGCCAACCACGGCCGGCAACACGGGCAACGTGACGTTCGAAGTGGTCGGCGAGAATCTCACGGATGCAGCAACGGTCGTGTTGGTCGCGCCGGACGGTGTGACGCAGATCGAGGCAGATAGCGTGCGATCCGATGAATCCACGCAACTGTACGCCACCTTTGATCTGGTTGATGCTGCGCCGGACGCATATGACGTCGTCGTGACAACCGACATGGGGCAACGCCGCTTGGACGACGCGATCACGGTCACTGCCGCGGGCCAGGGCGAATTCTTCCTGCATCTGGGCATTCCATCCCGAACTCGCCCCGGGCGAACGGCGACGCTAACGCTGACCTACGGCAACGGGGGCACGGCCGATGTGCTCAGTCCGATGATCACTCTGACCAGTGACGATGACATGCAATGGCGGGTTCCCGATACGGACGTGTTTGTGGCGGGCCCCTACTTTCAACTGATGGCTCTCAGTTCCGATGGCCCGGCAAACATCCTGCGGCCCGGGCAAGTCGAGACCTATGACGTCAAGATCCGCACGCCCTTCCGTTCTGCAACCCTGCCGTACGCCTCCTATTATCTGACGACAGATGCAGCGGGCGTCATTGATTGGGATGATATTCAGGAGGCCAGTCGGCCGGCGCACACGAGTCCGGAGGTGTGGGATATCGTCTGGGCCAACATGGAATCGAACGTCGGTTCCACGTGGGGAGACTACGTGGCCATGCTCGGCGAGAATGCGGCCTATCTGGACGATTTGGGCCAATCGGTTCGCGACGTCAGCAGCCTGTTTGACTTCGAAGTGCTCCAGGCCAGCGGGTTGTCTCCCTATTCAGCCTTGGCGTCATCTACGGACGTTTCGCTGAACGCACCGGGATTGCCGATTGTGTTCCACCGAACCTTTGGAGCCTCCTTGAACGCTCGAAACAGCCTGGGAACGCTGGGCTACGGTTGGACGCACAATTATGACATCTACCTACGTGAAACGACCGACGGCACTGTACTTGTGTATCAACCTACTGGCGGATTTCGTGCTTTCCGCGTGACCGAGGACGGCAATTACGATGCTCAAGCGGGAGATTACGGCACGCTCACAGCCACTGGCGACGGCGGATTCTCGCTCCGCGAGAAGAACGGCACGGTCTATCGCTTCGATGCCGACCTGCTGCTGGCCTCGATCAGCGATCCCAACGGCAACACGGTTACCGCGACGCACACTGACGAACGGTTGGCGCAACTTGAACACTCCTCCGGGCAGAGTCTGGACCTTCACTACGATGCGAGCGGACGATTGGAGCGTCTGGTTGATCACACAGGCCGCGAAGTGATGTACCAATATGACGCAACCGGCGAGCATCTGCTTTTCGTCACGAAACCAGGAGATCGCGAAGCGTCATATCAGTATGACATGGGAGTCGAGCCCGCCACGACGCATGCGCTACTTTCCATCTCCTATCCCGACGACACTTACCGCTACTACGAATATGACTCGCAGGGACGTTTGAGCCGAGAGCACCTCGGTGCCGGCGCACAGGCCATCCAATACGCCTACGATTCCGTCGGCACGCTAACCGCGACGGATTTGGCCGGCGCTCGCTCGCGCCAGTTCTTTGATGCTCGCGGTAGGATTGTACAAACGGAAGATCCACTCGATCGGATTTCGCGGTTAGAGTATGACGCGTCTGGCCAGCTTGTCCGCACGATACGTCCTGATGGAATCGGGGCCGAGTACGAATACGATGGCCAGGGCAATATGATCCGATCGACGGACGCCATGGGATATTCCACCGACTTCGGCTACGACACCGAGTTCGGCAACCTGCTCTGGTTCCGCGATGCACGCGGGAACACCACGCACTACGGTTTCGATGCCAATGGGAACCTCACCAGCATCACCTATCCCAACGCGACCGCCGAAACGTTCAACGTCGAGTTGTTTGGCAACGTGTCCCAATCGACCAATCGCCGTGGCCAATCGATCGGCTACGCGCACGACGAGGACGGTCTTCTCGTCCAAAAAGACTATCCCAATGGCATTTCGGTCGAGTACACCTACGACGACCACGGCAACATCCTCACAGCCGTGGATGCCTCCGGTGTAATCACCATGCAGTACGACACATCGGATCGACTGACGCGAATCGAGTATCCATCCGGGCGTTTCCTGGAGTACACGTACGACGCAGGCGGACGCCGAACACAGATAGTGGACCAGGATGGATTTGCCACGAACTACGAATACGACGCCCTTGGCCGGCTCGACCGCTTGACCGAAGCGGACCGGGAATTGGTGATTGACTACACCTACGACGAGGTTGGTCGCTTGGCGCGGGAAGACAAGGGCAACGGCACGTACACCACGTATCAGTATGATGACGCATGGCAGTTGCTCTCCATGGTGAACTACGCACCTGACAGCAGTGTGCAGTCTCATTTCCACTACACCTACGATGAACTTGGCCGGCGAGATTCCATGTCGACTCACTACGGCACGTGGACCTACAAATACGACCTCACCGACCAGCTGATCCACGCCACACTCGAATCGACGGATCACAACATCCCCATTCAGGATCTCAGCTATGAATACGACACCGTTGGGAACCGCATCCGCACCGTGATCAATGGCGAAGTCGTCCAGTACTCTACGAACAGCGTGAACCAGTACATGAGCGTCGGTTCCACCACATATGAATACGATGCAGACGGCAGTCTTGCGGCAAAGAATGATGGTACAAGCGTGTGGACGTACGAATTCGACTACAACAATCGACTCGTCACGCTCTCACATGCCGATGCTGCGATCGAATACGAATACAATGCGCTTGGTCACCAGTCCGCGATCATCGAAGACGGCAAGAGGACGGAGCTACTCCTTGATCCTTCGTTTTTCGGCAACATCGTGGCCACATACGATGCAGACGATGTCATAATGAGTCGCTACATTCATGGAAACACTCTCATCGCTACTTCCGATGGCAGCAATGATCTGTCGTACGTTGGCCATAATGCACTGGGACACACGATTGAGCGCACAAACTCGTCAGGCAACATCGTCTCAAGTGCATCAATCGATCCATTTGGAAACAGGCTGACGGACGGCGGCGTCGATTCAGATGTATTGGGATTCCTGTCGGCATATGGTGTGCGTCAGGATCCCAGCGGCCTGTACTCGATTCGCGCACGGTCTTACGAGGCAGCTATTGGGCGGTTCATAAGCGTTGATCCTCACGAAATCCCCGGATCGAATCTATACACCTATGCCAAGAACTCACCTGTCACGCGGGTAGATATAGATGGGTTCAAAGATATCAAGTTCGAAGATCTGTACAACTCGATCAAGAGTGGATGGCAAGCTGGTGAAGCCTGGAATGATTACATCGAAACATCTCGCAAGTTCATCAGAGGAGAAGCCTCTCAATTGGATCTCATCCATGATTGGGGGGTCGCAGGTGTTAAGACTCTCATGCTCTTTCCGAACCCACTATCAAATTATGTCGATCCAGATAGATGGGACCAATTCACAAAGAGACTTGGAGATTGGTGGTATGACCCCGACAGAGACTTGCCGTATTTCTTGATCTGTGAAATTGACCCAGAGGCCTGCGACGACTTCTGCAGCCTTTTTCCCGATCTCTGTGACAACGATATCCCCAACTTCCCCTCTTGGACGCCCGAGGACAAATTCGGCCCCGTCGGTTTTGACGCGATCGGCACCCCAGCTAGTCAACTACGCCAGTACGTGATCGCCGACGACACATTTGAATACCGCATCGATTTCTGGAACGATCCAACTGCCGAGGTGCCGACACAGGACGCGTTGATAATTGACCAGTTGGATGCGAATCTCGACTGGAGCACCTTGTCCTTCACCAACTTTGGATTCCTCAAGTGGAACGTGGATCTTCCCGGTGGGCAAGTGATCGATGCGCAGGTCGACATGCGGCCGGATATGAATCTGCTGGTGAATGTGGAAGGGACATTCGATCCGGAAACGGGCGAAATTCGTTGGTGGTTCCAGGCGGTGGATCCGGATACGGGCGATTATCCTGAAGACCCTTACGCCGGTTTCCTGCCGCCATTCAACGAAGAAACACAATACGAGTTGGGTTGGGTCGAGTACACCGTCAAGCCGAAGGCCGACTTGAAGACAGGCGACCAGATCGAGAATCTGGCGCTCGTCCAATTCGATTTCGTTGGTCCTTTCAACCCGGCCCCCAAGGATGAAAACGGCGGGCCGCTCCCGTGGGTGAACACGATCGACGCTGCAATTCCGGAGGACGCCAGCCATGTCGAACCGCTGCCGACCGTGACCACGGAAAGCAGTTTCACCGTCCGATGGACCGGGCAGGATGACGACGGCGGATCGGGGATCAGCAGCTACGATATCTACTACCGCGTCGACGACGATGATCTGTCAGTTGATGACGAGTATCTGCTCTGGCTGGACGATACGGCGGCAACCGAGGCGACTTTCGATCTGGGCGAGAAAGGACATCGGTATTCGTTCTACGCCGTGGCGACCGACAATGTCGGCCACCAGGAGGCCGCACCCGTCGAAGCGGACGCCCGCATCATGATGGTCCACAACCGTTGGCAGAATGCCCTGAACCGGTTCGATGTGGACGATTCCGGATACGTGTCTCCCGTGGATGTTCTGATGCAGATCAACTACATCAATTCACATCTGGGAGACTTGGAACTGCCCACGACTCAGGAGTCGCCCCCGCCATTCTATGATGCAAGCGGAAACGGATTGTGCACGGCCGAGGACGTGCTGCTGGTCATCATGGAAATCGATCGGCAGCTTTCTGCAGGAGCTGAATTGCACGTCGATGCGAATCGAGAAGGTCTGCCCAACCACCCGGAAGATGCCATCTCCACAATTCCATTGGCCTCACTTGATCCAGTGATCGATGCCGCCATCTCTCGCTTGCAGCCGTCGCTTGACGCGACGGCAACAGAGCATCTTCGACAGGTGACGTGGGAGATCATCGACCTGCCGGGTTCGCTGCTCGGTTGGGCAACGGCCAACCACGTCTACCTGGACAGCGATGCCGCAGGCTACGGATGGTTCGTCGACCCGACACCGATGGACGACACGGAGTTTTCGTCCATCCACTCAACCAACGAACTGACTGCCTGGCTGGCTAGCCAATCCCACGACCGAGTGGACTTGCTGACGACGGTCATGCACGAGTTGGGGCATCTGCTGGGCTACGGGCATTCCGACGAACGCGATTTGATGCACGAAACACTGCCGCTCGGAACACGCCGCCTGCCCGGCGACATGTTTGACATCGACTTCATCGACGAACCGGGCGACATCGAGGCAACCGACGCCTTCTTTCAGTCTCTGGAGATCTAGCGCGGATACTTCATCCGTCTGTAGCCACGTTCGCCAGAACGTGGGATGTCGTCCGGTGTTGCGCCCACGTTCTGGCGAACGTGGCTACGGCAGTCTGTCGCGCAATTCCCTGGGGCGCGCAATATCCGTTATAGAAGCCGGTAACGCGGTCGATGCGGAAGGACTCAGGTCTCGCATAGGGGACGAGGCCTATTCGGCGGCGGCAAGGCGGTCCTTCTGGTCGTGCGATCGGTCGTCTTCTGGCAGGTAGCCATCTCCGTCCGCCAATCGGTTGTACCAAAACTTCTTCAGAAAGACGGACGTTGCCGCAACGACTAGAAGGGAAATTCCAAACGCCCAGAAGTCCTGTAGGACGAGGTAGACCGCTGCAAGCACGATCGTCGTATGCCAGACGATCCCAACAGCACAGTTGATCATGTCGCGAGCGAAGCCATCGTTGGCGGCCAAATCCGGGTACTTCACAAGCAGACGCTGATGCACGGGGCGCCAGAACCCCCATGGGCGAACGGTCAAGTAGAACTGTTCAAGAAGCTCGTCATCCTCGGGCGGTGTGAGCAGGCACACGACGACGCAGGCAAATGCGCTGAACCCGAACACAAATGGAAACGCATACAGCGGCTCCAACTCGGGAAATGCAAACGGCATTACAATTGCGCCCGCCATGCCGGCCAGCAAGCCCGCGAAGAAGCCGTAGCCGTTGAAGCGCCACCAATGCCACTTCAGGATATTTGGTGCCGCGTATCCCCCGAACAGCATGGAGACCAGCCATTTCATGATGGATGAAATCGACTCAGTCATGAACCCAAACGCAATGCCAAGCCCCACAACGCAGGCAGCCACTGCATAACTGACATACACGTACGTCTTGGGCGACGCCGTTGGGTGGAGGTATCGCTTGTACAGGTCGTTAACGATGTAGGCCGTCCCAGCGTGTACGACCGAATCCAACGTGCTCATGAACGACGCCACCAGCGTCGCCACGACAATACCGGTCAGACCCACGGGAATGTGTCGACCCACGACCATCGGCAGGATCTGCTCGAAATCAGCCTTGTCCTGCATGGCGACCAATTGGGGCGTCAGGTTGACTAGGGCCAGCACGACGATCGAGGCGATCATGAGGAATCGAGGGAACAACACGAACACGGAGATCCCCCAGCTCTCTAACGCTGCTTCCCTTGGATTCCGCGTGGCCAATACATGTTGGATGCCGTAACCCGGGCTGGGGCCCGCCATGCTGACCAGCCAGCCCTTGAACAGAAGCATCATGAGGAAGACGGCAAACAGCGACCACCCATCGTCGGACAATTGGTTCTGAAGCAACGGAATGCGGCCTGACCAGTCCATTTCCAGCACCAAGCCGAACGAAAGGTCCGACCACCCGTCGGGGACTTTGCTGGCTATCAATTCGGGCGTTGTCTGCGATATGGCGATGATTGCTATACCTACTGCCGACACAGTCAAAAGCGCATACTGAACCAAGTGGGTTACCACCACGCTGTACATTCCGCCAGCGATCAGATAGGCAGCGGTCACACAGATGATCACCGTGGCGTACACCTCCGGTGCCCAGCCCTCAAAAAGTGGATAGTCCCGAAAAAATGGTGCTGCGAACTTTCCGATGCCCTTGAACGCGTAGATCAAGAATCCGATCACGCCCAGCATCGCATATCCCACAACCATCAGATGCGCAAAGTCACCGCCTCCTCGCTTGCCAAAGCGGGTGCGCATCCATTCCGCACCTGTTAGCGCGTTAGAACGCCGAGCCCACGCGCTCAGGTAAACCATGCGGAAGACCATGGCAAACATGGGCCAGATCCACAGAATGTAGACGCCCTTCACGCCGTAGGTGAACAGCATTAGCGCGAACCACATGGTGCCGGCCATGCCAAAGCCCGGCACGCCGTGGGAAATGCCCAGCACATACCAGGGCATGCCTTTGCCGCCGAGGAAATATGACTCCATGTCTTTACCGGCGCGCCGCGAGAGCACCCATCCCACGCCGATCACCAGGATCAGGTAAGCGGCCACAATGGCCACATCCACGGGATGAAGCTGCATCGGAAATCCCTTCTCGGTGCGTTTGGAAGGCAATATCGTACCACAGGGCGCGGCGCTTCACCGAGGGGAGGCCGCCATTTTCGCGGTCAATCACCGACGAGAGTTCCTTTCATTTCTTCTGTGTCGGCGTCCAACACAGTTAACGTTCCCACCGAGTCCCTTTCTCACTACAATTGAAATCAACACGAACGGGGCACCTTTATCTTCATCGCGCACTATGTCTGCCGAATTCGATCCCTACCACAAGTGGCTCGCGATCCCTCCCAAACTCCAGCCGCCAAACCATTACCGGTTGTTGGGCATCGAGTTGTTCGAGTCGGACTTGGACGTGATTGGAGTTGCTGCCAATCAGCGCATGGCCTATCTGCAGGGCTTGGCATCCGGCGAGCACGGCGAACTGTCGCAAGAACTCCTGAAAGAACTCTCCGCCGCGCGCGCCTGTCTGATGAATCCAGACGACAAAGGTGCGTATGACGCCATACTGAAACACGAGATCGCGTCGTCCGAAGGAGTTGAAGAACAGACCGGGACGCCAGCTGAAACGATTGAAGGTACAGGGGGCAACGGCGAAGCCCAGAGCGAAAGTCCGTCAGCGGACGACGATCCCGCTCCCCCACCGATTGCAGCGGCGCCGCCTGTTGCCGTCCCCGAACCGGATGGCCCGCCTCCCGCGATACCGAAACCGCCGCCCGCACCACCTGCTGCTCGTGCGAACGTGGCCGACAAAACAGCGGCTTCAGAACCGCCTGCCAAACCGGACGCTCCGCGCAAAGTGCCGCCGCCCGTTCAAGCGAAGCCTGCGTCCGACAGCGTCGCGCCGATAGTGAAGGTGCCAGCAGATAAGCCAGCCTACCAAGCACGGCAATTGAGAAGGAAACGCGGCAATCCCGCGTTGGTCGCTGTCGGATCGGTTGCCGCCGTGTTGACGCTGCTGGCGGTGATCTACTTCGCCACTGGGCAATCGAAGAACGATGGCGGGACCGGATCGCGTGTTTCGCAGCGGAGTTCTCAATCGAGACAGCCCCCGAATGACCGGCTTGCGGCCGAAAAGCCAATGGCAAAGACAAATACGGACGACGCGGAAACCAGTGGCGGCTATATGGAGCCGGTAGGGCAACAAGAGGGACCAAACGGCGAATTCCCCGTTGGAAGGCCCGATGGAGAACCTACGGCGGAGAAGCCAAAAACGCCGCCCGGGAGTCCATTGAATGGAGAGGTTCCTTTTGCCGAGGCCATGTCTGCTATTACCAACGGAGAGCTCGAGCAAGCACGAACGTTGCTCGAGCGCGTCCTGCAGTCTCCCGATAGCCAACAGCGAACGTGGGCACGGAAGATGATCGATGAAGTCGATCTGGCCATTTCGGATTACAGGGCGCAAGAGTCGCTCAAGTCGTTGCCCGACGGAGACCTGGAGTTGATTGCGAAGGGGGAGGCACTCGTAAATGTTCAAGACTTTCAGTTTAGCTATCCCGCGTTGGGCGAACGTTTTCAACAGACACTGAAGAAGAACGCGCCAGCGATTCTTGAGCGTCGCAGGGCAAAACCGGCAGATGCCATGTCGGCGAAATCGGACCGCCCGTCCGACGAAGCGGCCCCTCACGTCAAAGAGTCACCAGCCGAACCAAAGACCACGAAACCCGCCACCCCCACAGAACCTGCGGCATTGCTGGAGAGTCTTGGGCTGACGAAGCGAGAGGAATTCTGGCTTCTTGAGGACGGCGATGAACTGGCAGAGAGCGTCGCGCAAGTCAAAGACTTGGAACGAAGCAGTCGAGCTGCCGACACGGCGCGTTTGAAGGCTATCGACAAGAATCGCGAATTCGCAGATCAGGTTACCATGGCCGAGCGAACCGGTCGGATCGGCATTATCGAACAGGCGAAACGTAGACTCAACGACGTGAAACGCGAGTCTCGGGAAGTCGCGGCAAAATCCATAAGAGCACGAAGCCAACTGATCATTGCGTCGTTGCAGGCGGCACGTATGGTTGAAGACATGACGAGCAAGTACCGCGAATTGGCCGACGATCTCCATGTGCAAAGGGCACTGGAGCAACTCGGACGTGACGCCAACCGACTGGGGCCGACACCGGCACTCGAGCGGAACTTGGAACGCGTCCAAGAAAACGACAAACGTCTACTGACCGCTCAAGTCATGGGCTTCTTTGGCGGGGAAGAAGAGGACATTTTCCATGTGGACGCGATCGTAAACGAACGGGCTTCCGCATTGTTTGCCCTTCGGCCACGAGCCGAATTCAGCCTGGTTCCCGAACGAGTGCTTCGCGAGGCTGGTATCCCCTACGACGCCGAGTGGAAGGTCGAAAAGAAGACCGACGGAGTCGAGTTTCGCACAAACCCCGTGGTCATCCCATCTCTGCGACTCGGGAAGTTTGTCAGCACCAAGATCGAAGCCTTCGTGCTGCCGACAGACGTTCGCGACCTCAAAGGGCATTTGGCGGACATAGCATTCCCCGATTTCCGGATCGATGTGAAGCCCGGCGAAAACGTCGCAAGGCTCAGGGCCGTGCGTTAGCTCGACTCGCGATTTCTTCTTCCCACAGCCGAACGGGGCAGACTTCTGGCGCCCTGTGTGTATCGGAGCGCACGTTCGCGCCCTAATCTGTTTGAATGTGCCAACGCGGCGTGCATGCGAAGCCCAATCCCGTCTTATTCACTCCCACGCCACGTCGAGTACAGAATCCCCGTACCGGTCGTTAGAGGCGCCGCGTCGATTGGACGTTGGCGTTTGGAGGGGAACGTGGCTGCGCCCGCTGAACAAGCTTGCGACTAATGCGCGTTCTCGATTGAAACGGCGCTCCGCTAGCATACGTAACTCGTTGCCGAATTTGGTACTCGACCATTTGCTAGCTGCGCAGGAGCAAACGAGAATATGCATTAGGCGTCGCCTATCATCGACGAATGGGAGCAGTTATCCCGCTTGCCCGTTACGTCGCTGTTCACGCTCGAGGCTGATCCCTTGCCGATTCCGAAGAAGTCGAGTGTGACGATATTGACGGTTGCGACTGTTGCACTGGTCGAATCGGCTGTCCGGAAAATCGTGTCCATAGGGCGGGCAGTAGGCCGATTGCGCCATAACCTGCTCCTCCCGGCGACTGATCTCCCCTCGCCGGATCCGCAGGATCAGAACGCAATGTTTGCCTAGCGCGGAGGCCCCGGCATGAAGATCTCGTTGACGGCCGCACTTTCGCTTGTTCTTGCAGTAGCTCTGACCTCGCTCACTCACGCACAGGTTACCTATTCGTCCACTGATACACCGATAGACATTCCGGCGGTTCCGCCGGGTGCTACTGAAGGCACGACCGAGTCCACAATAACCGTGGGCGACAGCGGCACGATCGAGGACGTGGACGTTGCGCTCGACGTGAACCACACTTGGGCCGGGGACCTGGACATCGATGTGACCTCACCGGCGGGCACAACAGTCAGGATAGTACAGAACCCCGACGGTACACTCCAGCCAAGCGAGGATCTGGATGGGGTGTATACTTTTGACGACGAGTCGAGCAATGTATATCCAGACGAATCGGAGAACCCGATTCCACCCGGGGACTATCAGCCGAACAATCCTCTTGCTGCGTTTGATGGCGAGGACACTCTGGGAGATTGGACTCTCACGATTATCGACTCAGAAGGCCTCGATTCGGGGCTCCTTACCCAGTGGGATTTGATTCTCACGGCGATGGCTGCCGATCCGGCTGCCGCGCAGTTGGTTGGCAGTCTGGCGCAAACTGGAATTCAGAATGGTAGCTACCAGTTCCAACTTCTGAACCGGAACATTCAATATGCGGCAGCCGCGATGGCAGCCGGTGGCGGATTGAACGTCGTCACGTTACCCGCACCGAGCGGTAGCATGAACTATGCCGACGACGTGGAAGGCATGTCCAGTGTATTGGCCAACGATTCCGGCCAAACGAGAGCCAACTTCCAGATTCGCGGTCAAAATTCCGCGCTGCTCAGTGGCGCCTGGGATGGCTGGGTTAGCGGGTATGGTATCGGCGGTCAGGTGGGGAGCGATGGCGCGGTGGCCGGCTTGGACTACGCGGCGGGTGGCACGCAAATGGGGCTCTGCCGCTTGACACAAGACGATTCGCTGATCGGACTGTTCGGCAATTACGGTGTTCAGAATATCGCCATGGACAACGGCGATAAGGGCCATGTCGATAGCGGCGTGCTGGGCGCGTTTCTGTACAGAGGCTGCGACTGCGGCGGCTATTATGTCGCGGCGGCCAACGCCACTTACGATAGCTACGCCACTCGACGGTCAACGGCGACGGGAACGGCCCGCGGGAGCTTCGATGGTGCGCAAGCGGGCATGTATCTGGAACGCGCGTGGGAGCGCTGTTGGCGAGGCCGGACCGTGCAACCTTACGTGGCTCTGCAGTACATCTGGCTGCACCAGAACGACTTCACCGAAACGGGCGCCGGCGTGAACAACGCGACGGTGAACGACACCTATACGAATTCTCTTCGTTGCTTGTTGGGAGCAAAGCTCCCGGGCCAAACTCGCACTATCCTCGGCGGGTTCCTGACGCCGGAGGCACGCGTCTATTGGATGCACGAATTCCTGGATGCCACTACGGGCGTTACGTCGAGCGTAGGCGGTGCTCCCGCCTTCGCGACCGGCGGCCTGAACCTGGGCCGCGACTGGGCGGTGCTGGGCGCCGGTCTCACCTACGACCGCGGTGGTCGAGCGGCACTATATGCTAACTACGATCTGCAGGCTAATGGACGACAAGCGTTCCACGTCGGCAGTGGAGGGCTGCTGTGGGTGTACTGAACGAATCCCGGATTCTCAGACGAAACACCTCGGTGCTCGAGAGCCGCCGGGGTTCGCCCAAAGAATAGCCTCGTCAGATGCGAAAGTGGGTACAGTTTCGCGGAGTGTACCCATGTTGTGACCGGCCAGCCGAGTCGACCAGGGCACCTCATCTCCAATCTCCCACTCATGCACTGCCACGATCCCCGAGTGGCTGAGTTGTGCCGCTGCTCTGGCTTCGCGAAAGAAGACCTCCATCTCGTCGGCATTCAATCGCTCTTGTCGAGGGATCTTGACGGCGACGATACGGTCAAGCTCCGCATCGCGTGCCTTCCATACACTCCCGAAGTGTCCGATGCCGAGTTGCTGGATTCACGTTCGAGGCTGAGTCGTTGCCGATTCCGAAGAAGGCAAGTGTGACGATACTAACGGTTGTGACTGTCGCACGGGCCGAATCGGCTGTTCGGAAAATCGTGTCCATGGGGCGGGCAGTAGGCCGAATACGCCATAACCTGCTCCTCCTGGCGACTTATGCCCTCGCCGAGTCCGCAGGATCGACAGAACGCAAAGTTTGCCTGGCACGGAGGCGCCAAGCATGAAGATCTCGTTGACGGTCGCACCTTCGCTTGTCTTTGCAGCAGCTCTGACCTCGCTCACTCACGCACAGATCACCTATTCATCCACAGATACACCGCTTAACATTCCGCCCGGTGCGCCTGGGGACTCTTCCGGCACAACCATTTCCACAATAACCGTGGGCGACAGCGGCACGATTGAGGACGTGGACGTAGCGATCGACATGAATCACACGTTCGCCGGGGACTTGGTGATCGACGTCACCTCCCCGGCGGGCACGAGCGTCAAACTGACCAACGGCAGGTGGAAACTGGAAGCGGCAATGCGCGGCACATACACTTTTGACGACGAGGCGGCCAACGCCTATCCTGGCCCCGGTGATCCGATGCTCGCTCAAGACTATCAGCCGTTTGCATTGCTGGACGCCTTCGACGGCGAGGATATCAATGGAGATTGGACCCTAACGATCTACGACCAATGGGGCGGCGACATTGGAACGCTCAATGGCTGGGACCTGATTGCCACGTCTATTGTCACGTCTCTTTTCGACCCGGCTGCCGGACAACTGGTTGGTAGCCTGGCGCAAACCGGAATTCAGAATGGTAGCTACCAGTTCCAACTTCTGAACCGGAACATTCAATATGCGGCAGCCGCGATGGCAGCCGGTGGCGGATTGAACGTCGTCACGTTACCCGCACCGAGCGGTAGCATGAACTATGCCGACGACGTGGAAGGCATGTCCAGTGTATTGGCCAACGATTCCGGCCAAACGAGAGCCAACTTCCAGATTCGCGGTCAAAATTCCGCGCTGCTCAGTGGCGCCTGGGATGGCTGGGTTAGCGGGTATGGTATCGGCGGTCAGGTGGGGAGCGATGGCGCGGTGGCCGGCTTGGACTACGCGGCGGGTGGCACGCAAATGGGGCTCTGCCGCTTGACACAAGACGATTCGCTGATCGGACTGTTCGGCAATTACGGTGTTCAGAATATCGCCATGGACAACGGCGATAAGGGCCATGTCGATAGCGGCGTGCTGGGCGCGTTTCTGTACAGAGGCTGCGACTGCGGCGGCTATTATGTCGCGGCGGCCAACGCCACTTACGATAGCTACGCCACTCGACGGTCAACGGCGACGGGAACGGCCCGCGGGAGCTTCGATGGTGCGCAAGCGGGCATGTATCTGGAACGCGCGTGGGAGCGCTGTTGGCGAGGCCGGACCGTGCAACCTTACGTGGCTCTGCAGTACATCTGGCTGCACCAGAACGACTTCACCGAAACGGGCGCCGGCGTGAACAACGCGACGGTGAACGACACCTATACGAATTCTCTTCGTTGCTTGTTGGGAGCAAAGCTCCCGGGCCAAACTCGCACTATCCTCGGCGGGTTCCTGACGCCGGAGGCACGCGTCTATTGGATGCACGAATTCCTGGATGCCACTACGGGCGTTACGTCGAGCGTAGGCGGTGCTCCCGCCTTCGCGACCGGCGGCCTGAACCTGGGCCGCGACTGGGCGGTGCTGGGCGCCGGTCTCACCTACGACCGCGGTGGTCGAGCGGCACTATATGCTAACTACGATCTGCAGGCTAATGGACGACAAGCGTTCCATGTCGGCAGTGGAGGGCTGCTGTGGGTGTACTGAACGAATCCCGAATTTTCAGACGAAACACCTCGGTGCTCAAGAGCCGCCGGGGTGTTTCTTTTCGCCCACGCTGCTGTGATCGTTTCGAGTTCTAACGGGTCGAGCCGTCTGCCTCTTTCCTTGCGACCGTTGCTCTTGAATTCAACTCTTCCTCGCGCCAAGGGGTTCGACACGGTCGTCCAACTCTGTACGCTTTCAGGTTTTCACGAAGGCGAATCGCGATGTCCTCGCGTCCTTCCTTTGCGGCTGCCGAGATGGCTGCCTCTTGCACCTCGATCGCTATATCAAACCTGCCCGTTTCGGCATAACCCATCGCGACCGTCTCGGCGTGCGCCACGTAGCTCTGTGTCTTGAACACTTCCTGAGCCATCGCCAGTCCCCGTTCTCCATCCCGAACTCTGTCGACGGGAGCTGCCACGAGCAGACGAGCCAGGTCGTGCTGTATCGCCATATCGTCAGGCAAGACGGCAATCACGGCTTCAAGCTTCTCGATAGCTTCTGCATATCGCCCAGCAAATGCTAGCATGCGAGCTTGCCCGCGACAGGCCTTTGCGTTCGCCGGATCTTGTTCCAGCACCCTTGCGTAGTGATCTTCGGCCAGTTCGTACTTGCCGAGCCGACTCAAGGCATTGGCCAGGTTGAAGCGGGCATCCTTGTGCTGCTGGTCTGCACGGAGAACCGCCTCGTAGGACTCGACGGCTTGCTCGTCCCGACCGTTTCGCGAACAAATGACGCCCAGATTGAACCGAGCCGTATTCATGTTGGGATCCAACTCAAGTGCACGTCGATACTGAGCCTCCGCTGCCTGGACATCGCCCATTCGTTTGAGCGCCGAGCCGAGATTTGTGCGAATTCGTGCGTTGTCGGGATTGATCGCCAGCGATTTGCGATAGGCCTCCACCGCTTCGCAAAACCGGCCTACCCGGAATAGCCCATTGCCCACTATTTCATGTCTACGGGAGTTGTCCGTCAGTTCCTTCACGGCCCGCAGTAGCGGGTCGGGAACCAGCGTCTTACTCCCCTTCCTCACTGTCTGCTGAAGAAGGTGCTGGGCCTTTTCCCGATCGCCAAGTCGACGGTAGACGGTCCCCAAGAGATGTTGGACATTCGTAGCCTGCGGCGCAAGCCCGTGGGCCTCCTCCAAATGGACGCGCGCTTGATCGTATCGCCCGCGGGTGACGGCCACTCGCCCAAGCCCGTAATGCGCGAAAGGCTCGCGTGCGGCCATATCGAGCACCCGTTCGAATCGCAACACGGCTTCGTCCAGCCGCCCTTCTTCGATGCATAGGACTCCCAACCAGCAATTGGCAGCGATCCGATGTGAGTCGTCCGTCCCCGATTCACGCATGCGTTCCAGGGCAGCATTGAATGCCTCGATGGCCTCGGTGGACTTCCCCGCGCCCATGGCAACGTGCGCCGCATAATGACGCCAGCGGAAATCCTCCGGGTCCAGGGCAATGGCGTTGCGGTAACACGCCTCGGCCGCCTCGCGTGCCTCGTAGGCGTGATAGAGCATGCCCAATTCGCCATGGGCGTGCCCTAATTTGTCGGGTGAAGCCGAACGAAGGCGCGCCTGGGCTTTGCGTATTTGGTCGGCGCTGTGCTCCTCGGTGCGGCTCAGGTCTACCTCGGGGACAGGGACCAGATGCGACGTGCAATCCGCACCATCAGCAGCAACAGCATCGCTCTGGCGGCGGTCATCCGCGTGGTCGGGGACGTCAGTAGTGGGGCTATCGCAGCCGAACATAGCCCAACATGCGATGCAGGAAACGTGCGCGGCGACGTGCCGAAGGAACGTCCTCTTCACTCCTTCACCTCCGTTCCCGTGGTTTCACGGAGCGTTATATAGCTGTTCACAGACCGCAACGGCCATTGCTCGACCCGGTCGCTGGGCCAACGCACGCGTACGGAACGCACCTCGGGATCCTGGCCAAGCCCGAATAATACGCGTGGGTCCCGTGCCACGGAGATACTGGAATCGGCTCGCACGCGTCTGGAAAGCACATCGCCGTTGCCTCGTATGACCTCCGCAACGGCGCCTAACATATCCCGTTTTTCGTCACGTCCGACCAACCGGAACCCCAGCCAGTGGTTCTGTTGACCGACCTCATTAAGGAAAAGGCGTGCTGGGCCGTGCTGAGTCATGACAAGAACGTCAATATCCCCATCGTTGTCAATGTCTCCCATCGCTGCGCCGCGGCTCAGTTCTTCAATGACGAAGTCGGGATGGACCGAATCGCCAATGTCTTCGAAGGTGCCGTCGCCGCAGTTCCGAAACAATTGATTTGGTTGACCGGGCGGAAAACGCGAAGTGCTCACGCCCAAGAGAGGACGCATTACGGCGCCGTTCACTGTGATGATGTCCAGCGACCCGTTGTTGTCATAATCCACCCACGATGTCCCGAAACCGGTATACGCATGACTCGGTCGTCCGAGTTTCGACGCGGCGCTCGCGTCCCTGAACCCCAAGTCGCCGTCGTTGATGTAGATCGTATTCGTCTCGTCCGCCAGGTGTGTCATGAACAAGTCTTCGTCGCCGTCGTTGTCATAGTCCGCGGCGTCTACACCCATGCTTGCCTCGGCCACTCCCTCCTGGTTGAGGGCGCATCCGCTGATGATCGCAATATCACGAAACGTCCCATCGCCTTGGTTCATCCAGCACTGATTGGGCATCCCGTCATTAGCCACGTAGATATCGATCCAGCCGTTGTTGTCGAGGTCCGCGCAAACGATGCCGAGCGCCGCACCGTAGGCCGTCGCCACACGGGACGAGACGGTCACGTCCTCGAACGTGCCATCGCCTCGGTTCCGAAACAAACGATCGGGTACGGGCGAATAGCTCAGAGGCCCGCAGTAATCGGGAGCATGGTTCGCGTCGTAACACGTTTTGTGAGTCGCGAAGGTGAAGTCCACGTAGTTGCAGACGTACAGGTCCAGCCAGCCGTCCCGGTCAAAGTCCATAAACGCCGTACTTGTGCTCCAGCGAGGATCGCTGACGCCTGCTTGTTCCGTCACGTTCGTGAAGGAACCATCGCCGTTGTTTTGCAGCAACTGGTTCTCACCAAAGTTGGTCACGTACAAGTCTGTGTTTCCATCGTTGTTGAAATCCCCCGCGGCCACTCCCATGCCGTGTCCGACGGACCTGATTCGGCTGGACTCTGTAACGTCGGTGAATCTCAGTTGATCCTGTTTGGCTCCGGCGGGCAGATCATTGCGAAACAGGCGGTCGCCCGGGATGGGCTTCTTCGGGATCCGCCGGTCCTTTGGACCGATCCATTCATGTGCCTGGACGAAATAGACGTCCAGATCACCGTCGTTGTCAAAATCGAACAATGCAGCCCCGGCGCCATAGATCTCGATCATGTAGTACTCATCGCTCCGGCCAGAGACGTGAGTGAAGGCAAGCCCCGTATCGCTGGCAACCTCCGAGAACAGAAACCGTTTCGGCTCCGAGCGAGACGCTATGTCAGTGCCCGGGATCGTGTGGGCCTCGCCCGGTCGCCCGCAGCCGGACCCGGTGAATACCGGCGCGCACACGACGATCAGCAGCAAAGCCCATGCGAAGTGCAGGTTATTGTCATCAAACCGCTTGTGCACAGTGAATAGAGACGGAAATGAGCTGGAGGAATGGGCAAGATAGGATATCCGGCGATTCGGCCTCGAAATGCCCCTACTATCAGGACTGCGCGGCGGGGTCAAGTTCATTATTCCGTCAATTGCCCACGTCCCACGTTGCTTCTACTTGCCACGGCTGTCTCGGATCATTTTTTGCTTTGCTGATCCGTGAGCGTTGCTGGCAGGTCGCCTCCGTGTTGCCAGCTTTCACCTTGCAGGTCTGCGTTGAAGTGGAACAGGGCTCGGGTGTGCTCGTCCAGTTCGAACTCGGCTTTGCGGGATGGCTCGAAGTCGGTTAGGTATCGCTGGATGTCGGAGACGCGCAGTTCGTCTACGGCCGCGTCGATGTTGGCGCTTGCGTAGTGTCGTCCGATGTTCAGCACCGTCGGCATGTTGGCCGGTTCGTTGCCGTACCAGCGATAGCCTGTGGTGCTGCCTTGTCTGCCGTTGACAAAGATGCGCGCAACGAGCACGTCGTTTTGAACTTTGGTGTGATGCGGCGGATTGCCCGGTACGATTCCGTCCTCTTTGCCCCACACCCATGCGATGTGTGTCCATTGACCGGATTCGAATACTGTCCGCCGGTACCGCCGCAGTGTTGTCGGTCTTGCGAGACCGTCGCTCATGAACCATCCATACAACACGTGGGAAAAGAGGAAATCGTTGTAAGAATTCCGAGCCCGCGGTTTCACGTAATGCCATAGTGACCACGGGTCCCCTTTCTCTGCGTTCATGTAGATGAGCGCCTTTGATCCTTGGGGCTGAAGATCACAGGTGTGCCAATTCGGCTTCATCCAGAACTCGATGGTTCCCTGCTGGAACGGGATGAAACGCAGCCCGTCGCCCGACGGATGCGGAGATACGCCCTCCAGACTGAAGCACCGTCTTCCTGTCAGATGGACAGCTTGATTCCCATCGCCATCGATAGCACCGGCCACAAACACCTGCTCCGGGGCCAGTAGCTGGAACTCAACGACCGGCTTTCGTTCCCAGGGAATGTCCGGTTCGAAATAGCTGGACGCGGATTCCGCGGCAAAGAACGGCGGGATGTTGCGACTACCGACCAGTTCGTTTTCCACCGGCAGAAAGCTCCACAGCCCCGGCTTGTCTGCCGGAAGTGTCACCCAGCCGCGCTGCGGCTCGCCGTCGTTCCACGGGGTGCCCGCCGGATCGAATAGTCTGGCGGAACCCTCGAAGAAGATCTGTCCATCTGCCGTGCCCTCGGGCAGTTTGAAATAGTAGCGAATCGCCGGCTTCTGCGCCGGTGCCGGACGCCAGTATTCGGGCGCGTATACAACCAATGGAGATCGTGAATCCGCGTAGCAGATATGAAAACCGCGCTCGGATGCCGTGATTCGGTAAGCCCCCTCCGGCCCGTCTTTGGGCAGACGCACCTGTGCGCCCCCAGCGCTGCTCTCGGACAGTCCATACAGATCGAGGCCGTACCGCGTCGCCGCGTTGATCAACTCGACTTTCGGGCATTGCGTGATGATGTCTCCCGGCGCACCGCGTGAATGGTTGGAGCTAACAAAGTACAGATCCACTGCTTCGTTGTCGCTCTTGCGAACGACGACACTGGACGGGTAGCCAAAGTCCTCGTATCCGATCCACGATGCAGTTGGCTGCCGGTCGCAGCCCGAGCGGGCCACGGTCTCCATGGCGTAGGGCAGGCCTTCGAAGATGAATGTGCACGACGCCGCACCTTCGCAGCCGAACGTGTGATCCTTCTCCGGATCGTACGCGCTGGCCGAATACCGTAACTGCGTGGCCAGGGTCTGCGGAATGTGCGGCTGGCCGGTTTCTCGCCACAGAAGCGATCCCACGCGGCCTTGCGGATTGCAGTAGAAATGCGGCCAGCTACCCATCAGCGGCGTCCACCATCGCCTGGCCATTTTCATCAGCATCTCGTGATACCGTCGCCCGCCCAAGATATTCCAGCCGTCTTCGATGGCGCGGAGGTCGACTTGTGTCTTGTAGGTCGAGCTGTACGGTCGATTTTTCGTCAGTGACAGCTCGCACTGCGGGTCGTAGAACTGATCGGTCGTCGCCTCGGCCATGGCACGCACGACCGGATCCCACGTGAATGCATAAGTCTGAACCAGCGTCCGGAACACCATGAGCGAGCGCCAGGCCCGCGCCGCATCGCGCGGAGTCCAACGACGCTTTGCCCCCTCGGCAAAGTCGAACATGATGTCCTTCCCCCGCCGATTCCCGGTCAAATAATAGTCCCATGCGATCAAGTTCATGTTAGTCGTGCTCGAATAATGCATGACGGCCGGGCCCGCCCAGGGCATGGGCAGGTTGTGCGGCGTCGACGGCTTCAGGTCGGAGCCTGGCGGCGAATGAAACAGGCCCTTGATGCGGCCGTCCCCATCCCATTGTGCCACGTCGACGTCCATGAAGGTCCGCGCTACGTTTTCGATGAAAGTCCGGGTCCTTCGATCACCCGAACGCGCGTACACTCGCCACATATCCACCTTCAACGTGTACATCGCCTTGCTGTACCGTTTCTGAACCACGTAGTTGCCGCGGTAGCTCAGGTGAGGACCGTTGAAGTAGTCAACAAACCCATAATCGCCCCAGTCACCGATGCGTTCCTCCCAGTAACGAAACGCCGCGTCGATGGCGCGTTCGGCATCGGGGAAACGGTCGGTATCCTTTGGATGGATCCTTCCCATCACGCCGGACGCGCACAACCATTGCGGATCTGTGTGGGCGAAGACTTGCGCCGAGGTAAGGTGCGACAGCCGAGCCGCTGTCTCACACGGCTCGTTGCGAGTCAGCGGCGAGATGGTCACAAAGCTGGTCCGGGACCAGCCGATGGCGTTGCTTTGATTCTTCAATGCCCGTTCGACGATCGGCACACGGCGAGACTCGCTGGTGGACTTCTCGTGCCAATTCTGCAGGTCCCAGCGTTTCACGAGCGTCGGCATACGGAAATCCAGCTCTTCGCCGGCTCGCGAGCTGTGCAGCTTGAGCGTCAGCTTGTTGCCCGAGGCAACGAACTCCGTGGGATGCTGGCGCGCGGCTTCTCGGCATGAAATCATCAACCCAGCGTCCGACCCGCTGAGCGCGGCCCAGTCTCCGCACTCTTCGCCCTCCAGGATCGTCTCCGCCGTGCCCTGTTCATTGATCCTGTCCAATCGAAAATGGTTCTCGCCATGCGCGTGACGGTAATGGCTGTCCTGGAGCATGGATAGAATCTGGCGGCCAGCCAGCGGCTGCGTCGTGGATTTGCGCCAGTCTTCGCGAGACACACCGAAAAACGCCTTCCGATCGGCGCCCGGCGTCACGGCCAACTCCCAGCCGATATCCCTGAACCAGATTTCGTTCGTGTCGTTCGTAACGGTGAACGTGTGCGACACTTTTGCGAAAGGCCGCCCAGCGAACAGTTCGATGCGCGTAGTGTGACGGCCGACTTGCGGTCCGTCCTCGCGCCGATAGAACCCCTCGAACCGGACGCACGCTGCGACCGGACCATCCGCTTCGATGCGTACGTCCTCACCATCCGCCGACGCGCTGGCCACGTTCCCTTTCTGATCGACGATGTAAAGCCCGCGCGTTCCCTGGCACGTGGCCACAACGCGACCGCCTGATCGGATTTCCTTGATCGGCGACGGGCCCGGACCAAGCGTGTACACGGCCACGCCGGTATCAACGACAATGTCATCACCACGTTGTTCCAGTGTGAGAACTTTTGCCGGTTCCGATCGCTCCGTGTCGCTAGCCAGCTGGACGTAGCATCCGTCTTTCGAGTTCACCAGTGCGTCGAAGCGTAACCATTTGATCGATCCTTCCGGAGCCCACAAACCGGTCGCTTCGCACTGCGAGGGCAATTCTCTGCCCTTGCCGTCGACAACGCGCAGTTTGCCCGCGTCCCAAAGTGCGCCCGCCGGAAAAGGCACGCCGAAGGTCACGGGCCAGGCGTCAGCCGCGTCAATGCCATCAGGCAAGTCGATATCCACCGGGATTCGTGTTCCGCCCTCGAGCGCACGCTCCGGACCACGGGCCGAGAGGAACGCCTCGACAGAGCCCGTGACGTGATGGGCTTCGGCCAACGTCACACGAAGATGCGTCTTCGCCAGACCGTGCCGTCTCAGGTCCAACCTCAGCGTGGCGCGATCGCCGGATGGCGTCACGGTAGTCTGGTCCACGGGCTGCGACTCGCCGGGGCGGAAGAGCGCGGCGGTCAGCCGGCACGACTCCAGTCCGCGGCGTGTCGGCCCTAAACGAATGCTGCCTTCAATCCAACGCTCGCCTGGCCGTGCCTCCAATCGCTCGATTTCCAGACGCAAGCTTTCACCCGATGTCAGCAGCTTGGCGTCTTCCGCCGCGGCTTCCTCGGACTCCTCGGCCGCTTGCCGTTTCGGCGCGGCCGGCAAGACTAGCACGCTGGATGTCGAGTCACCATACTTGCCGTTCCACGCCCGAGGCTGGATGGACGGCCCGTTTCGCCCAATATTGAAACCTATCTGGCGCTGCCACCGCTGAAGCCCCACGGCCGCAAACGGAATCGCCATTTCCACCATCCAGTTCGTTTCGCCGATCGACACCGCATGATCCCACCGAGGATTGTGGCTCGCTTGCCCGCGGCCGCCATAGTTCATGGCGTCGTAGATGCTGTTTGCCGAGTTCACCACGAATTGATAGTTCACGACGCGGTTCAGATCGGGCGCGATCCAAACTTCGACGCAATCGTCCCTCCAAAGCGCTCCGTCGCGTTCAAACGGCTGTGCCTGAGGCGGCTGGCCATCGTGGTACTCACAGAGCAAGCCGACATAGAGGGCTCGCTCGTCCGCGCAGACCTTAACCGCTGTAACTGGCGTGTCTTTGGCCAGGCGCTCAATCACCGCCGCCCCGCCCCATGCTGCATCGTCCAATTTGCCGTCGATGTTCGGCGGCGTTTCCACCGACGGACAGGTCATCCGCAGGCTCGGCGGTTGGCGAAACTCGGCCAATGGGTCAGGCGAGAAATCGAACGCGACTGAGTCGCCCCCTGGGGCCGAAGGCGTCTGCACGCACAGGCCCAAGACAAAGATGCCGACCAGCCCAAGAAATGACGCTTTGTACATCCCGCACGCTCCCTTTGTGTTGCGCCTACCGGCTCAGCGCTGCTTCGCGAGTTTGGCAATCTCGGCCGCGCTAAGCGCGCGATTGTAGATTCGCAGATCCTTCATTTGACCGTTGAAGTAGTCGTGCTGGCCGACCCCGATCTTCAGCGTTTTCTTGGACGTCAGATCGTAGTCGCTCGGATCGAACTTGGTACTCTCTGCAACACACACGCCGTCCACGTACAGCTTGAGGCGATCGTTTGCCTTGATAGCCGCCAGATGATGCCAACCCGCCGACAAGGCCCTGTCGTAGGTTGCGCTCTTACCAGCTTGAAGCGAAAAAACATGTCCGGACGGGAGCACGCCGCAAAACAGTTTCCCGTCGAAGACGGCCATCGACCATGCCCGTCGGTAGCGCACGTCTGGGGTCTTGTCTAGTTGACCGGTCGAGACCCACGTCGTACCTCCGTCATAACGATAGACTGCGGCCAGAGGCAATGTACCGGCATACAGTTTGCCGTTGTAGACTGCCATGCCCATGACTTCCTTTTCCTCGCCCAGCCGCCCACGGTGCGTCCATCGCTGCGGACCGTCGAATCGGAACACGGAACCGGTCGGCCAAGTGCCGACGTGAATGCGGCCTTCGTAGACAGCCATGGAGTACACCTGAGTTGTGTCCGGCACCGGGCCCATTCGCGTCCAGTCCGTTTCGCCGTCGTAACGGAAGAAACCGCCCTCGTCGTAACTCAGGCCGTAGAGGCCGCCATTGTGAACGCCCAGATGCGTCACGCGCAGTCCCGGACATCCGCACGAGGCCCATTTCCCGTCGCCGTCGTAGCGATACATTCCGCGCGTGCGCGGCCTGTCTCGCCAAGCGCCGCTGGTCCCGGTTCCGGCGTAGAGCTTTCCGGCATAGACTGCCAGCCCGCTAATGCTGCGCACGTCGGCGACCTTGCCGCAGTTGGTCCAACGCGTTCCGCCCTCGTAGCGAAAGACCTTTCCGCCATGTTTCGTGTTGGGCGACAACGGCAAGGACGATCCACCACCGCTGTAGTGCTCCGAGCCGGCGTACAGCTTCCCATCGTACACGGCCATCCCGGTGATCGCGTTCGACACGTCCGGACTGCCACAGTCGATCCAGTCCGTGACACCTGCATAGCGGTAAACGTGTCCCGATTCGTTTTTGCCAGGTTCCCACGTGGCGGCATATAGGTCGCCGTCGTAGACGACCAGGGATTTGAGGTATTGGCAGTTGCCGGGCCGGCCGCAATCCATCCATTCCGGGTCGATTCGGCCGGCGTCGATCCCGAAAAAGACATTCCGCCAATTCGACTGGGCCGAGGTGACCCCGGCATAGTTCATGATGCCGAGCGTAACACCGGTTCGCGTGGCCGGGTCGTACCAACTCAGCACATCGCCCAGCACGTCGTTCAACTCGGCGTCGGCGTGGATCCAAACGGCAATGGAGAATGGTCGTTTGCCCAATTGGAGCGCGTCTCTGGTGGGAACTTCCAGCCATGCGCGAGTGCCGCTGAACAATGCACCCTCGGTCAGGGCGAAGTTGACGCCGTGGTTGACCGCGTGGTGCTCGTTGCCGGAATGGTCTTTGCAGTCGCGACAGAGCTTCCAATGGGCGACCAGACCGTCCTCGGCACGCGTCGGATGCGAGACAAGTAAGAACAACGCGATAACGGCGGTTGCCAAACGAAGACAGTGCAGATTCATGGTAGCTCCTCGCACCCTGCTATTCAGTTGTTCGGAACGGAATCCCGTTGACGCCATGATTGACACAGCGTAACGCGCTCCAATGACAAACGCCACTGTTTCGACCGAGCGGCACAACAGAGAATAGGCGAATTAGTGCCCGAGGAAGTCCAATTGCATCACAAAGACGTGTACACTGTAGGCGACGATGGCAGTCGACATGCTGAGAACGGTGCTCATGTAAGGAGCCTTGTTATGGAAAGACGCAGATCGGTCACTCGCCGAGGTTTCTTAGGGGCGTCTGCGGCGGCGGGCGTGGCCTTGGCTGGCTGGCACCTCGGCTCATCACCTTCAGAAAGCGCTGCAGCAGAGCCGCAACCGTCGCCCGGCGTCGAAGTGGATGAGAAGAAGGCTGTGCCGGTCATTGATTGTCACGCTCATCTGGCTCACCACAGTTCGGCCAACTACGCGGAGCGAGACCGCAAGCTGATCGAAGCGGCCGATAAGCTCGGGATCGACCAACTCTGCTGCTCGCTGCTCACCCCGAAACGTCCAGCAACCGCGGAGGGCTTTCGCGAGTGCAATGTCTGGACGGCTGAAGCGATGAAAGAGTACAGCGGCCGCGTGCTGGGATACTGCTACGTGAATCCCGGTTGCGGCCGTGAGGCGTTGGACGACATCCGACGATGTGTCGAGGACCGTGGGTTCATGGGCATCAAACTCTACAACGAGCACAAGTGTACGGAGCCTGTCGTGTTTCCCGTTGTCGAGTTAGCGATCGAGTTGCGCGTACCGATCCTGCATCACGCCGGACACGGACACCACCCCATTCCCAAACAGCCAAACATCTCCGATGGCGGGGACTTGGCCGAGTTGGGTCGCCGCTATCCCGAGGCTCGGCTGATCTGTGCACATATCGGCGGCGGTGGCGATTGGGAGTGGACGATCAAGGCTTTACGCCATGCCGATAACGTGTTCCTCGATACCAGCGGCAGCGTGACCGACGAAGGGATCGTGGACATGGCTGTCGAAGTGCTGGGCGTGGACCGGATATTGTTCGGCTGCGACATGTCGATGACCGCGGGTGTCGGTAAGATCCGCGCGGCGCGGCTCAGCCCCGAGGACAGGCAGAAGGTCCTGGGCGGAAACATGATGAAGCTTCTGAAGATGCGAGGTTGAAGAATGATCGTCGATACGAACGCCTACTTGGGCTATTTTGCATTTCGCCAACTCCGCCACAATACCGCGGACGAGTTGCTGCGACTGATGGACGAGAAGGGAATCGACAAGGCGATGGTGTCCAGCGCCAGCGCGATTACGTACCGCAACACGCAGCCTGCCAACGAGGAATTGGCGGCCGCCGTCAAACCACACCGCGATCGACTGATTCCGTTTGCCGTCGTGAATCCGTTCTACGCCGGATGGCGGGATGACTTGAAGATCTGCCACGAGCAGTTTGGCATGAAAGGGCTGCGTCTGTACCCGAAGTGGCACAACTATGCGTTTTCCGATCAATGTTGCCTTGATCTGCTGAACGAGACCGTCGAACGTAGCCTGCTGGTATCCATTCCGATTCGCGTGGAGGACTACCGGCAGAGGAGTTGGTTGGTCGACGTGCCCGATGTCCCGCTGGGCGAAATCGTCGAGGCAGTGAAGGCCTGTCCCAAGGGACGTTTTATCCTGGTTAACGGCATCGGCTACACCCGCACGCCGCTTGGCAAGAAAGACAACGATCTGCCGGCGAACTACTGGATCGAGATTTCTCGCCTTAGCGCCACGCTAGCCAACGAAGTCGGTACGCTGGCGTCACAACTCGGTGCCGAGCGAGTCGTCTTCGGCAGCGGAATGCCGTTCAAGTATCCCGATCCCGCAATGGTGAAGCTGGAAGTGCTGGACGCGTCCGCTGAAATCAAGGGCCAGATCCGCGCCGGCAACGCACTCAAACTACTGGAATAGAAGTCGCGCGAACATCTGGTCGTTACGGTATCACTGGCAGGAGAATGTGCGACGCGCGTTCCGCGTCGTGGTACACAGTCTGTTTTGCCTTCTGCAACTCCGCGTCCGCGCCGAACGCATGGCCGGTGTTCGGGTTGCGGTCGAAGCGAGGGAAATTGCTGCTGGAGATTTCTACCCGGATCTTGTGGCCCGTTAGGAAAACGTTGCTGGTGACCCAAAGGTCGATTTCATAGCGATAGACCTTTCCCGGTTCGATCAGCGTTGGTTTGTTGGCCGACTCTCGGTAGCGAGCACGGAGGATCCCGTCGCACAGATTGAAGGGTCGCCCGTCCGGGTGCACGTCCACCAACTTCGCTGTCCAGTCCGTGTCCGTCGCATCGCTGGCAGCATAGACAACCACTTTGACCGGCCCCGTCACCTCCAACTCGCTCGTCAATTCCCCACTGGTGAAAACAAGAACGTCCTCTCGCTGCTCGGCCTTCGTCTGGTCATGAGGCCCGACCGGACATTTGCCGAGATTGCAGCCGCCCAAAGTCGGCACCGGATCGTCCGGATCGTAGACGAACCGATCGACGGCCTCTTGGCCGGGCTTCGTCGTGTCCAATGTGCCGTCACCATTGGACGCGTTTGCAGAACCTTTGCTGTGGAAGTAGTACGGAGTATACTGCGTACGAGCCAGCGGCCACTCCTGCTCGTCGCGCCACTGGTTTCGTCCCATCACGAAGATCCTGTAGGGCGGCCATTCTCCGACATCCGTCTCTTTACCTTTCAGCCAGTGCTCGAACCACTGGTTACGGATCGCATTCAAGTCGACAACGGCCTCCTTGCCGAAGTTCAGACTGCCAACACGGCCGTCTCTGCTGATGCCGTGCGTCCACGGCCCCATGAGCACGTGCACATGCTTCTTCGCATGCTCGGAACTCGACGTCGTCCTAACCGCGTTCACGTGGTCAAGCACGCTTTTCGCAAACAAGTCATACCAACCACACACCGCGTAGACGGGGACGGCAATGTCCTTCCGGCGGCCTTGAATGCTGCTCCGTTTCCAATAGCTGTCGAAGTGCGGATGGGCGATCCAATCGCGCAGGTACTGTACCTCCGAGCCGACTGCCGTATCCCATGTGGAAAGCGGCAGCGTTCGAAATGCCCGCTGCCAGTCGTCGTTGTTCCAGCCGCGAACGGCGGGCTTGCCCGACACCCCGGCGCCCCATCCCATCATCAGAGAAAGCTGAAACGCTCCACCCACGTACGCGACATCGCCGTACGGATCCACCAACGGGACGATCGGAAACATCGCCTTGAGATACTCCTCCGCATTCGGTGCCGAGATCCATTGCGTGTAGCCCACGTACGATCCGCCCATCGTGCCGATGCTCCCATTCGACCAAGGCTGATCCAGGATCCACCGGTGTGTGTCCTTGCCATCGCGTGCTTCATTCACGAAAGGTTCCCAGTTCCCCTGGGATGTCCCTCTGCCTCGGCAGTCCTGGCTGATGTAGACGTAGCCCCGCGATGCATAGAAACGGCCAGGCCCACCTCCCGTGCCACCTTTGCCATATGGCGTTCTGGCAAGCACTGTGGGAAACTTGCCGTCCGCGATCGGCAAGAAGATGTTTGCGGACAGCTTGACGTCGTCTCTCATCGGGATTTTCGCGTCCGCCTGAACTTCAACTTCGTAAGTGGCGTCCGCGGCAAATAGCGAGACGGCGAACCAGCACCAAGACGCAACCGCAATCCACGGCGCAACACTCCGCAAAGTTTGTCTCTTCATCGTTCGTTCTCCACTTCATTTCATACCCAAGATTGACTTCTCGCATTCGTCGAATCCGTTACGTATTTCGGCGATACGGCGACGCACCAAGTCGGACTTCGCGCACTGCTGAGCGTCGTCGAGGAACCCGCGGAGGCGGTCGCGTGTGGGTTGGTCGAAGATCTTCGGCCCCATGGCCTTGGCCCGACCCTCGCGCAGTCCATAGGAGATGCACTGGTTGCTGCTGACCATGGCTTCCTCGATCCCGGCTAGGTAGTCCTGCATCGGCTCGGCGGCATTCTCGAAAAACTTGTGGCAGAAGTCGTCGATGAGCCAGTCCACATTCAGATCGGCATTCCAGGCCAGCTTGGCGGCGATGTAGTAGTTCAGCGGCGCACGTTTCCAGGGGCCGACCTGGGTATAGAAGCCTTTGGCGCCCATGTCGCGGTACCAGGGAATGTCGTGGCGCATGGTGTGTACCATGGGCCAAAGCATGTCGGTCTTCGACCAACCGCCCAAGGAGTAGTACTCGTAGATGAAGAGGTTCTCCGTGAGTGGGCGCCAGCGCCGGAGAATCTCGGCGAATTCCTGGTTGGGCAGGAAGTTGTGGCTCGGCTTGTACGTTTTCTCGGCCTGGCACTTGCCGCTGGTGATCGGATGGTTGTGGCAGAAGTAGATGTGACAGAGTTGGAACAGGAGGTTGGGCTCGGGCCGATAGTCCTCGATGCTCGGCAGCCGGGCGTACATGGCGTAGACGCCGACCTTGATCTTGACGTTCGGATACCGTTTGGCGACGCCCTTGGCGACTTGGTTGTTCAGCACGGCCAGTCGATTCGAGTAGCGGGCAAACCAACCGCGGTCCGGGCCGTCGAGTGCGGTGCAGTTTTCGCATTCGCAAAAGCCGCCGCCGTCGTTGGGCGAAAGCGTGATGATTTCGATGGTCGGGTCGGCGTCCAGCGTCTCCAGAAGGCCTTCGATCAACTTGTCGACAACGACCGGGTTGCTCGTGCAAGGCTGGGCGCCATGGCTGGGGCGCTCTTTGAACGTCTGACGCTTGCCGTTGACCAGTGCGAACCATTCGGGATGATCGTGAGAGTACTTTTCCGGCGGGATCAGGATGGCAAAGGTGTGAAAATGCCACTTCCAGTTCACGCCCACCGGCTTACCTTCGACTTTCACGTAGCAGTTCATGCGCTGCTTGAGCGACCAGTCGTCCGAGTGAACCCAGCGAAAACGGAACGACGGCTTGAACTCGCAACGATAGGTGCCTATCGACAAGGTGTCGGCCTTGGGCACGACCTCGCCCAGTTCGTCGGGCTCGCACCACCGCACGCCGAATTCCCGTTCGACCAAGTCGTACACACCGAACAGTGTGCCCAACGGACATTGTCCGACGACGACCAAGCCGTCTTCATCCGCCTTGGCGGCGTAGCCATCTCGGCCCAGTTTCTCTTCCGACAATGTGAAGCCAGCGGATTGTGCAGCCGCCGTCCGGCCCAGCCAAAGGCCGAGGTTCTGCGGCTTCTGGGGTTCGTTGGCGATCGGGAGGGTAACGCCGGTGATTGCCTTGGCATAGCGCTGAAGCTCTGCGGCGGCGTGTGTTTCAAGCGGATCAGGCTTCTCTGGCAAGACGATCGTTGCAGTAGCCTGGCCATCGGCGACAAGTGTGTGCCGAGGCCCTTCGGCGGGAGCCAAGGTCTGATCGCCTGCACTGGCGGTGGCAACGAACACGCCGACTCCAATCAGCAATGTAAGGATCATCTTCCGCATGACAAAATCTCCTTTCGTTCGGAGCGGATCAAGACCTTCTCGTTTACCCCGACGCCGGAGGCGACGGCGCGTGCTACGCGTGGACAACCTATCTCCCGGACCCGCCATCGCCTCCGGCTTCGGGTTAAACGAAACGATCACTACATCATTCCTTTCGCAGTGAGAATCGGGCGCAGCAGACGTCGGATATTGCCGCCGAGGATCAATCGTTTGGCCTCTTCGGAGATGTCGGCTCCATACACTTTCGCCAGCTGCGAGGCGAGACTGCGGCCGCCAAAGTCACTGCCGTAGATCACGCGTTCGGCGCCAAGCTCGCGAACGGCCATCTCCACCATGCCGGCTGTGGGGTCGCTTCCGCTGATGCCTGCATAGACATTCCGTGGCGCCCGAATCGATCGAATGCCGCGTTCCCAATCGCCGCCCAGATGTCCGGCGATCAACGTTGCATCGGGGTGGCGAGCGGCCAACTGGGCAATGTCGTCCGGCGTGGACTCCTCCGGCAGGTTTCCAGTGGTCTTGAGCCAAGTGTGCTGGAACACAACCGCTTTCAGTTCCGTGGCACGCTCGACCACAGGGTCAAGGCGCGCATCGTGGCATCGAAGCGCGACCCACAGCTTGACGCCGACCATCGGACCATCTCGAACGCAGCGGTCCAGTTCTTTCAGCGATTCGTCCGTGAATTTCGGATTGAGGTACACGAAGCCGAGTGCCCGGCCGCGTGCGTGATCCAATGCTCGCAACAGAACATCGTTGTCGCGACGGAATTGCTCCGGGGTGGGCTCGTGGTCACGCGCGAAGCCTAAGAAGAAAATGACCCTGTCGATTCCCATCCGATCTGCATACGTCAAAAGTTGCGAGATTCTCTCCTCCGGCGTTCCGTTCACACCGGTCAGATGCCCGTGCATGTCCCAGACGGCTATCGACGCCGCATCAGACTTTTTCGCACGGGCCTGTGAATTCTGCAATGTCGAAGCCACGGCGGCAATTGTGGTGGCACTGGCCGTGCGGGCCAGCATGGTACGACGAGAGATCTTTCGGTCGATAGGTCGCATAAGAGACCCTCCGTCTCATTCGTCGCCGGCCAGATTGCTACCAGGGCGGAAACGCCAGGGTACCGCCTTCCAGGCGGACAACACTGCCGTTGATGAAACCAGCACCGTTGCTCAACAGGAACGCTACGGCCTGGGCAACGTCCATCGGTTCGCCCATTCGCTGTATGAGTATTTTCTTGGCCACATCGGCATAGAATTTTTCTTTCGGCTTGTCCCAGCCCTCACGCGAGTTTCTATTCTACTTGACATCCATGCCGGAACTGCGTCGCGGTCGCTCCTTGTTGCCGGCCTATTCTACTTGCTCTTGCCGTCTTTCGCGTCCTGGCCTTCGTTGTGGACGACGAGCTTGCCAGTGTTCTTGTCCCAGACTACGGTTCGCTTTGGAAGGCGATGCTTGAAATGGCAGTCGGTGCAGTTGATTTCCTTGGGGTTGGTCTTCGTCGGACAACGTTTCTGCCATCGTTGGATGACCTTTGTCGCGGGTGCGTCGTGCTGCTCGTGACATTCGCTGCACATCTTGTCGACATTGTGCGGACCGAACATCTTCTCGGGCGGTGTGCGGTGAAATTCGTCTATTTGGTGCGCAATCGATTCTCCATGGCACTGGATGCAGCCGACGTCTTTCTTGGCGTGCGTGAGCACCAGGGATTCGGTTCGGTAGTTACCGTGGCAGACGTAACAGCCGCCATTCAACTCCTCTAGGGCCGCCGATTCATGTGGACCTTCGGTGAGCTTTTCGTCGCGATAACCGTCCAGCGAAAGCGGCGGCACCGCCGTGGCCAATGTGCAGATTGCCAGGCAAGCGACCATACACAGGCAGGTTACCAAGCAGTGGCTGTGACTTTCTTTCGCGATCTCCTTCCCAGGCTCCGGCCTAGGAACGCAGTGTCTTGCCGGCTCTTGGGAGGCGGAGCCTCGCGGACAGTGGGTCACGTGGCGGAGCCTCGTAACCAGGGCGTTTTCATTCCCTCGCTGACGCTTCGGGTTACTATCCTTCACCTCTGGCAGCCTTTCCAGATGTTCATAGCACTTGGTCAAATGTAGTCCCAGTCGCGGAGCCAGTGATAGTTGGACGGGAGGTTGGCGAACGCTCGTTCGAGGCCGGTATCCAGCTCAGCTTGTTCCTGGACGTCCAACTCGCGGCGTTGAAGCACGGCCAGGCAAACGTTGTCGACTTGTTCCGGTGTGATCATTCCGGGAATTGGGGCGGTGATCGCTGGGTTGCTCAAGATGGCGCGAATCGTCAGGCGGGCCAGCTTGCTGTCTTCTTCCTTTGTCGGACTGTTGGGGGAGCTGTCACCCTTGAACAGCGAGTTGCTGGCGAACGGCTTGATGCCGAACCAGGCAACGTCGCACTTCTGAATCATGTTCCAGAGGCTGTCTTCCCAGGTTACGGTTTTGTCGACAACCGTGTTAGCGCTAGGCTGGCCCTCCTCGATCTCCCCGATCTTGCCACCGGTCATCTTCGTCTTGGCGGTGTACGGCGTAACGACGACCTCCAACTCTTCGGGATTCCGTTGGATCCATTTCTTCAGGTGCACCCGGTCGTGTGAGGAGACACCTGTGAAGCGGGCCCTTCCCGTCTTCTTGGCCCAGGCGAGCGCCTCGCACGTCTGGTCCATCTGAGCATCGGTGAAATCGTTGGTGATCGCTCCGCACGAAATCCTCCAGACGTCGACGTAATCCGTCTCCATGTCTTTGAGGGCTTGGTCGAGCGCTGCCTTCATGGTCTTGAGCCATTCCAACGGCTGCGGCGGCTTGCCGGCCTCTTTGTCCTTCTTCATCTTCCAGGCCAAGGTCTGGGGCTCCTGCTCGAAGTGGGAGAAGCCGAGGTACATCTTGTCGCGCCGTCCTTTCAGGGCCTGGGCGTACGCGAAGCCTTCGCCGAAGGTGCAGGCATCGATGTAGTTGACGCCTCGTTCCATGCAACGGGTGACCACGTCGTACCGATTCTTGTGAAATGCCTTGTTGTCGAGGCTGACGGTGTTCCAAGCTCCCTTTACCTGCAGGGCGCCGGGCAACACGGTACCGACTCGCTTCCAGTGGCCGCCCAGGCAGACGGCCGAGAACATCAGGTCTGTCTTGCCGCCGCGGCGGTATTCCATTTGCTCGTTGTAGTTCAGGATACCGGCGGTCTTCTCGTTGGTGGGATTGCCGGCGTAAACCGTGTAAGTGGGCTTCAACCCCAGAGCCGCACCAGCGGCAGTCAGGGCACCGGCCTTGACGAAGTCACGACGCGTTAGGTCTTCGGCCATTTCCACAACCCTTTCGGCAAGAGGTAACCGATCGCAGAGTTCGTGCCGTTATGATGACGGAATGAGATCCGTTCCGCAAGAAAAATCCGTTGTAAGACCGAATAGCTGTCGCAGATTTTCGCCTTTCGTTTCGCGAAAGTGCGTGAAGGCGCCTCACAACCAGAAGGCTGCCAGTCTTGAAGCGCCCTCGTGTTTGGCGCGATAACTTGACCACTTGTTCCCAAGCCGGAGCTTCGGAACCAGAAGAACGCAGGGATAACCGCGTGCGATCACGCCAAGTTCGTGAAGCGGCGTCGAGCAAGATGGTCGATTGGCGGCCCGATAGCCTCAACTTGCTCCTGCTCTCCACGGCGACTCTGCGACCGGCCGCCCGAATACCATGCGCTGAGACAACTCAATGCGACGAATTCGCGGCTGGGATCAGCAGCGCTGACAAGACTTGGGTATATACGCGGTGGCCGAAATCATTGGGATGGTTTACGCCGTTGCCGGTGAGGTCTCGATCGGCTTTGTGTCTAAGCAGTTCCTCCCAGACGGACGTCAGATCCGCTAAGGCGACGCCCGGGCCGCTGAGCCCGGCCAACGCATCGCGGTACTGGGGAAACAACTCGTGTCGTAGATACGTCCAATCACGATTGCCCAGCATCGTCGCTACCAAGATGAACTCGGCCTCCGGACATGCCTGTCTTGCGACGTTGATCATTTCCCGGATGTTCTTCTGGTAGTCCGCTGCCGGGCGTCTTGCGGCATCATTCATCCCGAAAGCCAGAATCACCAAGTCCGGTTTGGATTCGATCACTTTGCCGATATTCGCTCGCCCCCACGCCGTGTCGGTGCCGCCGACGGCGAAGTTGCGCAGCGCCACCTCCGCACCATACGTCGCTTCGAGATTCAATGCCAGCAGATCCTGGTATGGAGGCTGGAAAGGAGCTGCCTTGGCCCATCCCGAAGCATTGCAGCCCGTCGAGATACTGTCGCCCAGCAGCGCAATCGTCAGCGGCTCTTTCTGCGACAGCCGCTTAATGGTGCGTGGCAGTATTTCGCCTGCGAATGACGGCGTGGGTCCGGTCCAGCCGCCTTTGTGTTCGTAGCTGACGAAGGTCTGCATATCGTGGTACTCATGCGTCGCGCCGAACAAGACCTCGCCGTTTCCGTCGCGGTGAGTCAGGCGATACCGTTGCGATCCGGTAGAACGGCGGAGTTCCTGCGGTGTCTTGAACACAATCCGGCTGCCGGGCGGCAGACGGATCTCTTTCGACCCTCGTTGCCAAGTGTAGTCCCTGCCTTCCTGGTACGTGATGCTGCCCGAGGAGTCACGCACCGACAGGATTCGCGTAGGCTCGAACAACAAAGACGCCAGGGCGTGATTGTCAGGGTGATGTTGGAGGAACAACACCGTCTCGCCCTGCATCGTTTGGGAAACCCAGAATGGACGAAGACAGTCGGTGGAGAATTTCCAACTCGTCCCCGGTTCATCGGCGGAGACATAAGCCGCCATCGACGCGGCGATGAAATTGATGAGCAGGATGCGCTTTACTGCCATTGTTGTTCTCTCTCCGGACTGATTCTTCGCGTTACATGGTTCGGAGCGAGTCAACGAATGCTCGCCGCGGGACAACTGACGTTCTAATTCCGATTCTCGGCCGACCGACTGTTCTTTCTAGGTTTGCGATCGAAAGCTATGGGAAAATCCTTCGATTCGGTGCGGGCTGTCGGCAAGTACTTCTCGATCTGTTCGACGATGGAGAGATGCTGGCTGGCGATGTCGGTCGTCTCGGCGATGTCCGTTTTCAGATTGTACAATTTGATCGGTCCATTCAGGCCGATGCGGACCGCCTTCCAGTCGCCTTTGCGGACGGCCTGAGTGAACTTTGTGTTGCGGCCGTATTCCCAGTATAGAAAACGGTCGTCAAGTTGTGGCTGGTCTTTCCCGATCAGAGTTGGCAGGATGCTGACGCCATCGATGTCCTTCGGCGGCTCGACATCGGCAATCTCTGCACATGTCGGCAGCACGTCCCAGTGAGTCCACACGGCATCGCTGACCGTGCCGGCTTGGATGTGTCCTGGCCAACGGACGATCGTTGGTACACGGATTCCTCCTTCAAAAAGACTTCCTTTCGCCCCGCGCAAACCGCCAGCCGCATTAAAGAACTTGTGATCCCGGCCGCCCACCGACACCGGGCCATTGTCACTTGTGAAGAAGACGATTGTATTCTCGTCGAGTTTCAGTTCCTTCAAGAGATCGAACAGACGGCCAATGTCGCAGTCCATGCGGGTGATCATTCCGGCAACGGCGGCGTTTGGCTCCGCCTGCGCGCCGTAATGTGCGCCGGGGTACGGTGTCTCCGGAAACTTGCCGCGATACTCTTTCAGTGAATCCTCTGGCACAACGATCTCGGCGTGCGGAATCGTGTAGGCGACATACAGGAAGAACAGGTCCTTCTGATTCCGCCGGACAAAGGCAAGGGCTTCATCGGTCATCAAGTCGTGTGAATAGATTTCCTTCTTGCCGTCGGCATTCCGCGGCAAGTCTACTCTCTCTCGATTCTTCCACAGAAATGGAGGATAGTAGAAATGCGCATTCGCCTGATTCAGATATCCGAACCAGAAATCGAACCCCTGATCGTTCGGAATGCCGGTGGTTTCCGGTTCGCCGAGTCCCCACTTGCCAACGATGCCCGTCCGATATCCGGCAGTTCGCAAGACCTCCGCAACCGTGACGTCCTCCGGTTCTAACGGGACTCGCCCCCTGACGCCGGCATTGCCTCGCACTCTGGCGTGACCGGTGTGCAGCCCGGTCATGAGAGAACAACGAGTCGGTGCGCAAACGGTGCTTCCCGAGTAGACCTGCGTGCACCGCATCCCCTGAGCCGCCATCCGATCAAGATGGGGCGTCTTGATCTTCGTCTGTCCAAAACACCCGAGTTCTCCGTAACCCAAATCGTCAGCCATGATGAAGATGATATTGGGTTGGCTGCCAGCCGTCTGTTCGGCATGCGATGCTGCGGATGCGAATGAGACCGTAAACGAACAGAGCAGGACTGGCAGACATGATTTCTTCATGGTTAGCGAATGTCTCGGCGGCTTGGTTGGCCCAGCGAAAGAGAAAACAAACGAATGTGCGGGTCGCGAGTATAGCATGCGCGAAGCCTTGATACCGGTCAACCGAACGACCCTTGCCGATCGACTGCCGATGAACGATGATGTCTTGACTGAGTGTACGAGGTTCGTTCGCGGCTTTTGTTGGCACGATGGGATGTATCCCACATGCGTGACGACGCCTCGACAGGTTTTCGCTTTTCGTTTGTCCTGAGGTAACCGACCATGCATTATCTGTTCGTATCCCGTTCTGTTGCACGTCCTCTTTCGCGGCTCATTACCGTTTCGCTCATCGCACTACTGGTCACTTCCACTTCCTCGGCAAACGACGGAGCGACGATCCTCCAACAATCCGGTGTGCAGGGAGGCTTTGTCGTCCACCTGGGCTGCGGTGACGGTTCTTTGACGTCTTCACTGCGGGGCGGGGACCAGTACATCGTACATGGACTCAGTACGTCGGAAACGGAGGTTGCAGCCGCTCGTAAGAGGGTGCAGGCACAGACCGACTACGGTCCGGTCAGCGTCGACCTGTGGGGCGGACGAGCGTTGCCGTACGCCGACAATCTGGTGAACTTGATGGTGGTGGAAACGAGATGCGAGATGCGAGATGCGGGAAGCGAGATTCTGCGAGTTATGGCCCCGCGCGGCGTGGCAATTGTACGGGAGGAGGGGAACGATGCGTGGCTATCCCGTATCCCACATCCCGTATCCCGCATCCGGGACGGTTTTGTGATGTTCGCAAAACCGGTCCCTGCAAAGATGGATGAGTGGACGCATTACTTTCACAACGCCGACGGCAATCCCGTGTCGCAGGACGATGTGGTCGGTCCGCCCACGCAGTTGCGTTGGATCGGCAGTCCCCGCTGGTCCCGCCATCACGATCACATGGCCAGTATGACCTCCTGCGTGTCTGCCGGCGGACGGCTGTTCTATATCTTGGACGAAGGAGCGCGAGCGTCGATCCAGTTGCCTTCCGTCTGGCGGCTGATCGCCCGCGATGCTTTCAATGGAACGATCCTGTGGAAACGCGATATCGACCAGTGGAACACGCGTCAGTATCCACTCAAAAGCGGTCCGGCCCACCTACTGCGGCGCTTAGTGGCCGTCGGCGATCGCGTGTATGTGACGCTGGGCATCGACGCACCTACCGTGGTCCTGGACGGGGCCACCGGCAAAACGCAGATGACTCTGGATGGCAGCGAGTTCACGCGGGAGATCGTCGCCGATGACGGAATCGTGTACGCGGTTGCCGACAACACTCCATCCGAACTGCCCAAGTGGCGTCGCGTATCGACTTACGTCTGGGAGAATACACGCACCGCGAATCCGGGTTGGGGTTGGGACGGCGCGTCAAGGAATGTCTTCGCCTACCAAGCCGATTCCGGAGAGCGTTTGTGGAAAGCCGAAGCCCCCGTTGCTCCGTGTTCGCTGGCGGTCGCTGGCTCGCATGTCGTCTTTCATGATGGCGAGAAGCTGGTGTGCCTGGACCGTCAAAATGGCGATCGGTTATGGGAGTCCGAACCATCGCCCACAGGAATCCCCGTCCAGACCAACACGGGCCCGCGAGTGCTGCTCCACGACGATGTCGTGCTGCTGGCCGCCAACAATGGCAAGATCACTGGTTGGTCGATCAAGGACGGCAGCAAACTGTGGGAAGAGAAGCAAAAGCCCAGCGGCCACCTGTCGCTGAAAGACTTGTTGGTGGCCGACGGCTTGGCGTGGACCGGCGATATCGCGGGCAACGCCGGCAGTGGGGTATTCACGGGCTACGACCCGCGCACCGGCGAGGTGAAGCGCGAGTTCCCGCCGGACGTCCATGTTCACTGGTTCCATCACCGCTGCTATCCGGCTAAGGCCACGAATAACTATCTGTTGACCGCACGGAACGGGACGGAATTCATCGACCTGGAAAAAGAAACCTGGCAGCCGAATCACTGGGTTCGCGGCGGTTGCATTTACGGCGTAATGCCCTGTAACGGGCTGACCTACGCTTCGATGGACGCCTGCGGGTGCCAGTTGGAAGCCAAGCTGTCGGGGTTCAAGGCCTTGGCCACCGGGCCAGTACCGCAACCGGGACAGGACGGAATCGCCGCTGGCGAGCGGCTGCATAAAGGGCCTGCCTTTGGCCGCGTCGACGGGCCCGCGGCGTCGGATGACGACTGGCCGACCTATCGCCACGATTCGGCTCGAAGCGGCGCCAGTCCGGTCGCTCTCTCTGCCGAAGGCGTTGGCCAACTGTGGCAGGCCAATATCGGCGGTCGCTTGAGTGCCCCCATGATTGCGTCCGGCAAAGTGTTCGTGGCCGCGGTGGATGCGCACAAGGTCGTCGCATTGGATGCCAAGACCGGCGAGGTCGCTTGGTCGTTCACCACCGGCGGCCGTGTCGATTCGCCACCGACATACTACCAGGGACTCGTGCTGTTCGGCTCCGCCGATGGCTACGTCTACGCACTGGATGCCAAGAACGGGGCACTGGCATGGCGATTCCGCGGAGCGCCGGTGGACCGCCGCATGATGGCCTGGGAGCAATTGGAGTCCGCCTGGCCCGTGCATGGCAGCGTGCTGATTCACGACGACGTGTTGTACTGCACGGCGGGACGCAACATGTTCCTGGACGGTGGGATTCACTTCCTGCGTCTGGATCCGAAAACCGGCGAACTGCTGGGCGAGGTGGTTTGGGACAACATGGATCCGGAATCCGGGAAGGAAATGCATCTGGCCTACCTGGAAAAGACGCGAGGCAACAACATGCCCGTGGCCCTGTCGGATATCCTTAGTTGCGACGGTCGTCACATCTGGATGCGATCGCAGAAGATCGACTTTGCCGGGAAACGGTCGGAGATCGGGCTTGAGGACCTCAACAAGCAGCCAGCCGAAGATTGCCATCTATTCTGTCAGATCGGTTTCCTTGACGACGACTATTTCTTCCGATCCTACTGGACCTACGGACGCCGAGTATCCGGCGGCTACGGCGCGTGGCTCAAGGCTGGCCGCCTAGTCCCGTCCGGCAGAATTCTTTGTTTCGACGACGAAAATGTCTACGGATTCGGTCGGCAGCCGGAATACATGGTCAATGCCTCTGTCTTGGAGTACGAACTGTTTTCCATGGACAAGACCGTTACGGAGGAAGCGATCGCCCGCATCGGCAAAGCGGAAGCCGCAATCAACTCTCGCTCCGCGCGAAAAAACGCAAATTCATCCGACTGGCTGCTGCGACGATTTTTCCCACGCGAACAACTGACGGCGACCAACGCAAACTGGCTCGTCCAAAAGCCTTCTCTAACCGCACGCGCCATGGCGCTGTGCAAGGACATCGTGCTGGTGGCCGGCCCGCCCAACTTCATCAACGAACGCCAGACTTACCGCTTGCCGGATGCGCCGGCCACGAAAGAAGCCATCCAGCGCCAAGCGGAAGCCCTGGAAGGCAAACATGGCGGCGTGTTGTGGGCATTGTCCAAGTCGGACGGCAAGCTGTTGGCCCGCTACGCCCTGGACACCATTCCCGTTTTCGACGGTCTGGCCGCTGCCGGAAGCGAGTTGTTCGTGAGCACGGTCGACGGGCGACTGCTCTGCCTGTCGGACGACGCAGCCACTCCGCTGCGTGCCGCGGACGACCTGCCGGCACAGATTGACTGGGACCAACCCGAAGATCCGAACTACTTACTGCCGCCACTGGTCTCGAAAAACGAGGATTTCGATCGGGTGATGCGTTGCCAAGTCTTTGAATCAGACCTGGGCTACCGCTTGAAGCCGAAAAGCAAAGGCGAGGTAGGCCTTGCGTTGAAAAAGCTCGAGAAACCCATCAAACGTACCGCCACGATAAGAACCCGAATGGTCATCCCGGCCGATGCCAGTGGCACGCTCCGCAACGGATTCCTGGCATTCGGTGACGGCAGCCAGGACGAGCAACTGGTCAAGTGCGGTATGAGGCTGAAGATGAATCGAGCGGTATTGGTTCAAGGTCCGCTGAGCGGCGGCCAAACGACCGGGGCCTCGGTCGATTTGAGTAACAACCAGCCGATCGACCTTGTGGTGACTGTCGACTTGGATACCCAGCAAGTCATCTACACCGCCAACGGCGTGGAGGTGAAATCCAAACTGAAACGACCGCTGAAGGCGATTACGCACGTTGGCTACGCAATGGACAACGCCGTCGTAGACTTCGCCCCGCTGGATGTTCAGCAAGACTGAATCGGATTCTGCACGATCTTCTCCCGGTCGTCAATTCTCGCCGAAGTGTTTCTGCATGAACTTGACCATGTCGGCGAATGCTGCCGACATCGACTCGTAGTCGGTGTCCAGCTTGGCGACACACTCAATGCCGAGCTTGTCGGCCGCTTCCTTCAAGTGCTCGCCGAACCTTGGATGGTGAATGTTGCCGGGCGTGGCAGCGCGGGCGTATTGAAGCAAGAAGATAGGGGCGTCGTCTTTGGTGAGGTGGGTGATCGGCGAGGCGTCCTTGAGCAGGGCGTCCAAATCGTCGTCCACCGGATCGCTGTCCCAATCCCAGCCCTCCGGCCGGCCGAAGAAAGGAACCAAAGCCGGGTGCTTGTACGCTTCGCCGGGGATGATCCGTTTGATCTCGCGTGGATCGTAGGTCGACTGCATGTTGATCGGAAACACGCAGGAAAGACGAGTGGACTGCTTCGCGATCGGGTCGTCGCTGTCTGCGTCGGCCAGGTCCTCGTGGTAGCCGAGCCACTGCGAGATCCCGGATCCAGCCGATCCACCGCCGGCTGCGAACCGCTTGGGATCCAGATTCCACTCGGCCGCCTTGGCCCGCAGAAACTGAACGGCTCGGGCGCTGTCGAGCATCTGGGCCGGGTATGGCGCGTGCCCCGACAGCCGATAGTGAATCGAGGCACAAGAGATCCCCGCCTCGAGGCATTGAGCCCGCAAGTCGCCAGGAAACGATCGCTTGTCACCGCCGCGGAAACCGCCGCCGTGAATCCAAATGAACAGCGGCGTCGGCTTGTCGGACTTTGCCTGCCAGAAGTCCAGGACATGCCGCTCGTGATCGCCGTAGGGCACTTCCGCCTTGGTTGGTGCTGGGCCGCGTGATGCAGGCCTTCGAGTGGGTTTCTGCTTTTTGCTCGCCTCCTGCATCTTCCGCCGGGCCTTCTGTGCCTCGTCCCAGGTCAGGACTCCGTCCTTGTTCAAATCCGCTTCCGGTCGCCGCTCAAAGAACGTCTTAAGAATTGGCGTATTCTCAGAAGTTCTCTCCTTCGCCTGCTCCTGAGCAGAAACGCAACTACCAACGACTGCAGAAACCATAAACACAGTACTCAATGTCGTAGTTCGCATAATCTTGTTCTCCTCCCCGTTCGAATTCGTCATATTCGCTCTATCCGATCCATTGGTGGCCATGATAACCAGCCGGGCGCGGATTACAACAAAGACCGCATTGGTCAGAGAGTGCAATGGCCTTTTGGGCGAGTCCTTGTCACCGGCGAATACGATCGCTGTCGTTTGTGATTGCTTGCGGCATGTCATCGGATTCGATATTCTCGCTTTCAGCATGATCGAACGATAGCGAAACCCGAATCAACCCGACCAGCAAGGTCTGTCGACTTGCGAGACAATAAAGCAATCGAGGGACGAAGACGGATGAGCCGTATTGCCCCGCTGTTGGTGCTGGTTTCCACAATCTGAAAGGAAGAAATCGATGAATCACATTCGCAGCACTCTCGCGGCGGTTGCTGTCCTGTTGGCGGTCGTTGTAGGCGGCTGTTCCAGCCATACCGAGACGAGCGAAAGCAAAGGCACTGACGGCCCAAGACCAGGTCGGGGCGAGAGCAAACACGATGGCCGCGGACACGATCGAGGAGGCCAAAGCGAACACGACCGAGATGGAGGTGAGCACGGTCGAGAGGGCTCGCGTGAACACGA
>CAZUAH010000010.1:37478-69331 GCA_964617665.1 uncultured Pirellulaceae bacterium | reverse complement strand
TTTTTCTTTATTTCTCGTGGTGTGGGGGCTCCCCCCGGGGCCCCCCCCAAAACCGGGGGGGTTGGCCCCAAAAGGGCTAATTCAGAATGGCGTTTTTACTGTGGCCCATCTGTTACGAGCGGAAAAGAGCGAAAAGGCTGGAAGAACTGTTCCTTGAGCGATTAAAGCGTTCTGACCTCTTTCTTCCTCCTTCTGTTCCTTGCTTGCAAGTAGTGTGCGCCCGATGAACCTACTGAGTATGGAAAGGACACGGCTCAAGTGAGCCGTGCCACACTAGGTGAAGCTCAATATCTCAAACCGACGCCGCGAGGCGTGGATACCATTTGCTGCTAGGATCAGTTGGCTTTCTTGCCGGCGGGTTCGGCTTCTGCTGACACTGCGGGGGGGATCGGTTCGACTGCCGGCTTGTCAACCAGCTTACTGCGAATCTGAAGGCAGCCCGCCAGAACGAAGAACAGAAGGGCTGCGAGTAGCACGACTGAGGTCCAGAGCTTGTTCTTGTATCGAGTTCCCACCCATTTCGCGCGACCGTTTAGCCCGAGCAAGGCGATCGCCAGCAAGGGAATACACAACGCTCCGACCATCGCGTAGGTCTTCTGCATGGACTTGAACGGCACAAAGACCAAACCGACGATGGGAAGCAGGGCAATGCCGTAAAGGTATGCCTGATACGGGAGAGACCGTGTATCGACTTTGCGGGCCTTCTTGCCGTCGTGAACGCCGGTCGCCAGGGACCAGGAGTCGGCGAATAGATACGGCACGCTCTGCCACACGCCGAGCAAACTGCTGAATACGGCTCCCCACGCGCCGAGCAAGAACGCCCATTTGGCTACGGGCCCCAAGGTCACATCGAGTTGCCCGGCAATTTCGACGATCAACTTCGCTCCTCCCTTTCCTTCCATCCCTTCCAGCGAGCTTCCGATTACGACCATGGCCAGGCCGAACACCGCGGTCATGACATATCCTGTTGCAAGGTCGATCCGACACGTCTTCAGGTCCTCGACTCCCTGCCGTCCTTCCTCGCGAATCCAATAGCCGTAACACAAAACAGTCAATGTCCCGCCAACGCCGCCCATCAACGCAATGGTCCACGAGACGCCGCCCGCTGGAATGGTCGGCCAAAACAGCCCGCTCGTCAGATCGCCAATGGAGGGTCGCATCGCAACGGCCGTGAGGACGACGACCACAAACATGATCCCGATACAGGCACTCATGATCTTGCCAAAGAGGCGATACCCACCAACGTTCACTAGGACAACCGCGATGACGCTGTGCAGAACGCCATAGAAGATCTTGTTCGCATTCGCAACTTCCGTCCCGAACAACGGGTAGATCGCGTGGCCGGTGACGCCCACGGCACCCATCAGCGCCGCTGCGACCAAAAAGCTCCAAACTGCCAGGTAGCACAAGAAGAGCCAAATGATCGGCCTGCCGAACCGATCGGCACAGCCCTCCAGCAGCGTTGTTCTTGTGGCCAATTGCCAGCGGGCCAAACCTTCGTTCAGGACGAACTTTAGAAACGCTCCGACGATTACCGCCCAGAGGATAGCCAACCCCAGCACTCTGCCGGTGAAGGCAGCCGTGGCCAAGTCGCCCGCGCCGACGCCCGTCGCAGCAACGAGAATTCCGGGGCCGACTATCGCCAACAGCCTGTGCGGTCTTCCTGACATACCTGCACACTTCTTGAAACGGAGCGTTTGGCCGTGCCCAAGACGTTCGCTTGATACGCGGGCTAGAACCGCAGACGCCGAAGTCCAACGTCGACGACAAAAAGGATCATCGCCGCAAGGACAAGCCAGCACCAAAGCGGCGTGATTCGTTCCACCGTTCGCCCGTCGGGTGCGAAAATGGATTCCGGTTCGGGATCATAAGCACCGCCGGTAGCTGCTGCCACGGACCTCAGCAGCGTATGGTTGGTCGGCTTGAAGAGCATTTCGTCGGGATAGTCGACAAAGAACGCTTGTTTCTCGCCGCGTTCCGATTCTGAGTCATCCTGGAGGACGGCTTCGACGGTGTATCGCCCCAATTCGTCGGCGGCAAATGATGTTTCGTAGCGCCCTGGTGCGACCTGAATTGCATCCAGCGTAATTGGTTGCTCATCCGGCCTAGTTACGACTGCGGACACCCCGGCGTGGTCTACGAACTTCCGTTCTTCGTCGCGCACATCCAATGTGACAACGGCACGGCCGCGGTTACGTCGAATCTGCATCGACATATTACTCGGCTTAGGCGAGCGAGCGGCGTGGCGAACAAGACGTTTCCAGAAAGCTCCGTATCCTGACCACGACTGCCAGCGTCGCCCCCAGCGGTTCTTGGCATCGGAGGTGAATGCCACGGTCACGCCGGCTCCGTACCGCCACCAAGTGAGCAATGGGTCGGCACCCGCCATCAACAGCGGCTCCGCACCCGGCTTCAGACCAGTGGAGACATGCCCGGCCAACTCTGGGGCCGACCGAACATCCAGACCCGGCAGGGATCGTAAGACAAACGGTTTGATATTGTGTAATCCTGCCTCGCTGGCTGCCGCCTGGGTCTCCTGGACCAAGATTCTGGGGACGTCGGCCGGGTCGTCGCAGTGGCGATGGCGACGCTCGTCGCCGGCAATGCGCGCCATCTTCTTCAGCAAGTCCTGCTCGGCCCCTGGGCTGATCGAAACGGTCGACAGCGTTATGCCGGCATCGGCCATTTCTCTTGCGATCTTGCAGTAGTCACCGGGCGCAGGGATGCCGTCGGTGACTAGGATCATATGGCGCCGGTCAGCGTCCGTTTGTTCCAGCGCCAAGAATGCTCGCTGGACAGCTCCGTACATATTGGTCTGGCCAGCCGGCTCTAGTGTGTCGATCCGCTGCATCAAATCGGGCTTGTCAGTGCAGGGGGCGATTTCCGCAACCCACGTGGCAACATCGGAGAATGCCATCACGCCGACTTTGTCGTGCGGTTCTAGAAGCCCGATCGACTGTTTCGCCGCCTGCTTGGCCAGATCCATTCGCTGCTCTTCTTCCATCGAACCCGATGTGTCGATTACGAGAGCCATCGCCAGGACCATCTTTTGAGCCTCAACCTCCGCGAAAGCCTCGACGGGCATCATGCCTTCCAGCTTGGTGTCGCGATAGGATGCCTCGCCGAATGTGGCATCGCCACCCAGCATGATCAGTCCGCCACCCAGTTCTTTCACGTAGCGATCAAGTGTGGCTGCCATGTCGGCGGGAAACTGGCCTGGCTTCACGTCGGACAGTATCACCAAATCAAAGACGTGGAACGGGCTGCCGGCCTCGCCGACTTGGCCGGGGGTTGCTACCGTCACATGACATCCTTGGTTGGCCAGCGTCTCTTCCAGTGAAGCGGCCAATTCCGGCTCCGAGTCTACCAACAGAATTCGCGTGCTACGGGCGGCGAAGACCATCGTCCGCCGCTTGTTGTTGTCGGCGATCGAATCACCGGACGCATCCAGTTGGGCCTGGATTACAACGTCCTGCATTCCGTCAAGCGGAAGTTCGAAGCGATACCGATGCTCGCCTTTCGAGAGAGTTACGTCTCGCTTCGCTACGGGCTGTCCGTCTTGGAGCAATTCGACGACGCCGGCGGCGTCGTGATTGGAGACGACGACGACTTCAATAGGCGTGTCCGCGAACCGCGACGCTTGCGCAGGCGCGATCACTTCGGTGATGCAGACCTCCAGTGCAAGAAACGCCTCGAGGGGATGCACTGAAACCGGAACGCCGGCCGCCAGTGCCGCTTTGGCCAGGTCGCCTTGCGTTTCGTTCCCATCGGTCAACAGCACGACCTGCGGTACATGGTCCGTCGGGATCGACGCCGTTGCCAGTCGCAGGGCGGCGGCCGGGTTACTCTGTTTCTTGTCTAGATCTTCTGTCCGGACCATTCTTTCCAAGTCAAACGCAGTGGCTTTGTCGGCGAACGAGATATACGCAACCTCGTGATTCCCCTGAGCTTCCCGGGCTTTGCTGAGGAACTCTTCGGCCGCCTGCCGAGATGGGCCGCTGACGCTGCGACTGGCGTCCGTGGCGAAGATCACGAAACGTTGATCACTCGTGCCTCGTGACATCAAGCCGGCGTATGCCAGAACAAGCAGCGCGACGATGACGATTCTACAGATCACCGATGCCCAACGGCGCGCTTTTGTGGCCGTAGCAGTGACACCGGTTCGCCACGCAAAATAGGCGACCACCGGCAGCAACAGTAGCCAAAGCAGCCTGGCGGGGTATTCGAGTTCGATCTGTGCAAGCAAACCAGACATACCGATTTAGACAATGACCTTTCGGTGATACAGGCACCATTCGAAAAATAGCAGCACAACCGCCACAGCGACAAGCAGCATCCATAACGGCTGGTCGTTGATAGGCTCAAGCGGCGTCAACTGGGCCGAGGTTGCGCCTTCGCGGATACGAAGGTCGCTCTCGGATGAGTTGGTCAGATTACTCGGCAAGACATTCTGGCCGTTAGTCTGGTCTTCGCCCTGCATCGTCGGCATCTTCCACACGCCGGTTCGGTCCAGCAACGCAATCGACTGCCCCTTGGCAACAAGCACTTCGGCGTCTTCCGAATTCAAACTCCGTTCCGAGTCTGCCTCGGCGAGCGGGACGACTTCGTCAGTCGTTGTCGAAGATTGCTGCGATTCCCAAGCCGGCGTGAGCCATCGCGTTGCGTTGGCGATCAGCACGGGGAAGTCGGTTCGAAGCATCAGGTCGCTGTTTTCCGGCGCAAGCTTAACGTGCAAGACAGCAACGCGGCCTTCCGGCCTTTCAATGGTGCTGTACAACGAGTCGCCAGAGGCCGATCTGACAAGAGTCTGCGCCGCAACCTTGAATTGAAGCCTTGCTGCCTTTTCAACCACAACGCCTGTGAAATCCACGCCGGACAGTAGCGGTGAATCGAGCGATGCGGTCTCCACGGCAGCCGATTGTCCGCTGATGGGGGCCTCGGCTTCGTCCCACAAATCGCATGAACCCGCTGGTTCGAATACCATGACAGGCCCCGTCGGCAGTTCTTCCGGAACCTGGCCAAACAGGACGGTTATGGCGCTGGCCGTCGCAGAGGTTGTGTCATCATTTGCGTCCAGCACGTCGATGTGCGGATCGCTCGTCAGGATTTCCGTGATCTGTCCGATTGTGGACTCCGCCTGTTCCGCGGAAATCCCGGAGCCCTCGGCTTGAGCTGCCCCGGCAATCAGTCTGACGACCGGACGCTGGCGACTGTGGACATACACGTGTGCCTCGTCGTCTGCAACCAGATTATCTTTGTCGCCGTCGATTTGAAGTCGAGCCGAGAGCAGGCCGCTTTCAGTAACCGAGAAAGTCACAACCTCTTGGACGCTCGCTCCGGCAGGCACGCGTAGCGAAACCGTTTGTGGATCGCTACCTTTAGCGCTCAGTTCCAGCCGCCCGGAGATTTCCGCTGGGGAGTAGTTGGTAACTTCGGCGAACGCTTTGTATTGCTCGGACCGCACAGGATCGGGGATGGCCGCCAGTTTGGTGATGGCCACGTTGGCCCCTTGTTCGCCGAAGAGCACCAGTTGCACATCCTCAGCCCTGGCCAACTCGCCCGCCCCAGCGAACGCCCCGTCGGTGAGAACGATGATTTGCGGATTGGGTTTTCCGTCGAGAACACCGTGGGCTAGTTGGATGGCTTGGCGGATCTGCGTCGAGCCGTCCGTGGGCTGCAAAGACTCGATCGCAGCAAGCAATTTCTCCTGGTCGTCGGTCAGTCGGTGTTCGGTTCGAATCAGCGAGCCGGCGCTGATGAGCAACATCCGATCGTCGCGACGCATTTCACTTACGATTCGTTTAGCTTCCTCTTGCATCGCCTCGAACCGGGCCGGTTGGACATCTGTGGCCGACATGCTGGCCGAAACGTCCACAACCAACGCGATATTGCGACGAGCTGCAAACACGCCCGTCCAATAAGGTTCGGTCAACGCAGCAACCATCAACAGCAAGACGACGACTTGTGCCGCGAATGACAGCCAGAAGCGCAACACGAACGATGCCGGTCTTCGGGCCAAAGCACGCTGCCACAGCGGAAAAGTGGCGACCTCGTGTCGTCGGCTGGTGAAGTGCCAAAGATAGAACACGGCGATGGGAATCGCCAATAGAATCCAAAACCAAGCGCCCGGATTGTCAAAACTCATGGTCGCAACCTCACTGAGCATACATCCGGGACGTGGCGGTTCGGATCATCCGCAAGACGGACTCCTGGAACGGCGTTCCGGTTCTCGTCTGGATGATCCCAATCGAACGCTGTGCACAATAGCGGCGGCACGCCATGCTGAATTCGCGAAAGACTCTTCTGTAATTCACCAAGTCGATTTCTTCCAAGTAGGTCCTGCGCGATCGGTCGCGGCCGATATCCACCAACGTGACGCTACCCGAGTAGGTTGGGTCTGCTTCGGCGTCGTCCACGACCTGCAGCAGATACGGCTGAAAACCACGGATTGCCAGCAGGTCAATCGCCGATTCGAATCCGGAGGGATCGAACAGATCGCTGATCACGACAGTTGTTCCTCGATGCGGTCGGTTCCGTACGAACGACTCGACAGCGGCACTTAGATTCACGGGCGCCACGTCCACATCGAGACCATCCAGGAACCGAAACAGTCGTGGCAAGCGACTCCTGCCACGGACCGGCGGCAATTCCGCGACGATCCGATCCGACACGGCCACAATGCCAACTTGGTCCCAAATGGCCAGCGCCATGTATCCCAACGCGGCCGCCAGATGCCGCGCCACATCGAACTTTCTTGGATCCCCCAAGCCCATGCCGTAGGAACAGTCCAACACTAGATCGACGACGCGATCTTCGCTTCCGCGGTATTGCCGAGTGAGCAGTTCGTCATGTCGCGCACAAATGTGCCAATCAACGTAGCGGAAGTCGTCGCCGCTCGTGTAGTCCGAATGCCCAACAAACTCACTGCCGCCAGCCCAGCGTTTGTCCAGTCGCCTGCCCAAGAACCGCGTTCCCCAACTGCGCCGGGCCGCTTGATCCAGATAGTCGCAGCGTTTTCGAAAGTTGGAATCAAACAGCGTCATCACTTCACAGCATTCAAGATCTCGTTGATAATCCCGTCGATCCCTGTTTCTTGCGCGTGGCCTTCGAAGTTCAGAGCCACACGATGGCGAAGGGCAGGCACCGCGACTCGGTGCAGGTCGTCGCGTGAAACGTCGGTGCGGCCGTCGACGATGGCCAGCACCTTTGCTGTCAGGATCATCGCCTGTCCGGCTCGTGGGCTCGCACCGCGAAGGACAAACTGTCGCGTCGATTCGGGGGCGGCCTGGTTGTCCGGATGCGTGGCCATAACCAATTTGGCTGCGTGGCTCAGCATGTCGGGTGCAATCGTCGCTTGGCGTGCCAACCGAGTCATCTCGACCACCCGATCACCTTTGATAACTCGCTGGCCTGCATCTTTCGCTGGTTCGGTCGTTCGCCCGAGAATCGTTTCCAGATCACTCCCAGCCGGCGGATTCATGACCAGCTTGAAGAAGAAACGATCGAGTTGCGTTTCCGGCATCGGGAAAGTGCCCTCGATGTCGCCAAGACTCTGCGTGGCAATGGCAAAAAACGGCGACGGGAGCGGGTACGATTCGTTGGCTACGGTCAGTGATCGTTCTTCGAGTGCCTCGAACAGCGCCGCCTGCGTCTTGGGCGTCGCCCGGTTTATCTCGTCTGCCAAGAGCAAGCTGGTGAAAATCGGGCCGTGCTGGAATTCGAAACGTCGCCGACCCTGCGATTCCATAACCACGTACGTGCCGATGATATCGGATGGCATCAGATCCGAAGTAAACTGGATGCGGCGGTACTCAACGTCCAGCGAATTGGCCAGCGTTCGCCCCAACACTGTCTTGCCCACGCCGGGGGGGCCTTCCAGCAGCACGTGGCCGCCGGCGATGAGTGCTGCCAGGGTCAAGTCGATCACTTCGTCTTGACCGACGAGCACATCGGCAATGGCCCGCCGCAGTTTCTCCAAATCGGATTGAAACTGGTTCTGTTCTTGCCCAAGATCTGCCTCGGTACTCTCGCTGCTCATTGATCGAGGATCCCGTTTTGGAGTGTAATGCTCTACGTCAATATTTCGACTGTTTGAGTTGGTATTGGCCCCCTGCCAGCTCGTCTGGCAGGAGCCGATGTTTGGGCAGCTAACGCGGCCGCTCACCACCTTGCTTACCTAGTCATCCCCTCTTCGCCGCCGTGGGCGGCGAAGAGGGGATGACAAGGGGTTTTAGAGGGACGTTTTCTTAGCCTTTCAAACTGGTTCACCTGCCGGACGAGCCGGCAGGGGTCGAAGTCGAACAGTCGAAATATTCAGATTCTAACTTACCCCGGCGTCAATTCGTAGGGCGGCTGGGCCGCCAGCCAAATGCGAGCTACCGCTCGGTCGAGGATGGCTCGCTCCCGTTGGTCGCTCAGTCTGGTGCCAAAATCGCATCAGATCGCGTAGTAACTGGGTTCTCCACTTGCCACACGGCGAGTGCGTCGCGAGCCTTGGTGGCGTGACTGCGAATCGCTGCGTCCGGATCTCGAAGCGCCTTCAACAGCAGGGGCATCGCGGCTGTGCCTTCCTTGCCAAACGAGAATTCGGCAAACGCTCGATAGGCTGCACGGCGGACCTCCGGGCTCCGATGACCCATCAACGCCATCAGAGGCTTGACCAATTCACGTTTGACTTGTTCCACACCATCACTTGCCGGAGATTCAGGCGGCAAGTACTGCTCTAGACGTTCGAGCGCGTCGATGGCGCTCTCGCGAGGTTGGCGGTCCTCGTCGTCCAGGATCGGCAGCAGAAGCGGCGCTGCGAGGATGCCCATGTGCGCCAACGACCGCGACGCGACCGCGCGTACTTCCTCTCGTTCGTGGGAGAGTAAGGGAATTAGCGCCGGTTCGACCAGACCGAAAACGAATTCCTTCACCTTGACAAACTCGGCTTCCACACGTTCGCGGCTGTAGAAAGTGATCGTGCGAAGTTTCGCCAATAGCTCGCCAAGCACATAAGCCGCTTCTTCCGGCGAGTCAAGATCGCCGTCGGTCAACAACTGTGCTACCCGTTCAAATACAGACGGTCCGATTTGCACGAGCACCCTTGCTGCCGCACGCCGCAGATCGGGGTCGGTGTGTTTCAGGGTTGCCACCAGAGTGTCGATTGCCGCGTTTGCTTCGAGCCCAATCCCCGACAGCGCCATGATGGCTTCGAAGGGCCCTTCCGCCTCGTCTTGCCGAATGATCGCCTCTAGCGTTGGTACGGCCTTTTCGTGCTGAGTCATCCTCCACAACGCCAGTGCTGCTTCGACACGGTAAAGCGGGTCTTCGTTTTGCAGTGCTGCTTCCAGAACGCGGACGGCTTCTTGGTCCGAGCCGCCGATTCGTCCAAGGGCCTTGGCCGCATACCGGCGAAAGTGCATCAATCTAGCGTAGAGTCTGGCGTAGACGGGATCGTCTTTCGGGATGTCCACTCCGGCAACGATTGCCGGGACACTGTCTCTGGCATCCGGTCCGATACGCCCCAAAGCATCGACGGCGAAATGCCGGACTTCCGGTGACGGTGACTCGAGCGCCTTTGCCAGAAGCGGCACGGCGTCCTTGGCGGCCGGGCCGATTTGGCCGAGCGCGGCTGCCGCTTGTCGACACGCCTCTTTGTCTTCGTCCGTTTCCTCTTCCAGGCGAGTTTCCAGAACTTGGATCCACTCGTTCACCGACTTTCCCGCGTAGGACGTTTCTGAGCCTTGGGCAGCGCAGAACAGTTCGCCCGCCTGGGAAACCAGAAGCAAAACGAAGACTGCAATCAGTTGAACAGTGGTGCGGACTCGGTAGAGCATGCCGCGGCCTCAGGGTGGCGAACTTTGTATCCAGTACTCCGTACTTCGTACGCTGCGCTCACTAGTATTCCGTAGATCAGAGCCGCTTTCTACCCCTCATCGGCATCTTTGGCATCCAGTTCTTTTGCTGCTTCTTCGAGTCCGGGAAAAACGGTGGGAGAATCGGCCGTGGCGGTCGCCTGGGCCTTTGACGTAAGCAGATCGGTCTCCAGACCTCCGAAGTTCATGAACACCCGGAAGTGAATCTCGGCACCGCCCGCCATCTTGTCGCACGCGTCCTGAAGTTCTTGATAACGAGTGATTTGTGCATCTATCGCGTCGATCTGTTGATTCGCCGCAGCACGACTGCCTGCTGGGAGCGATCCTAACTGATTCTGGAGTGCAAGCTTCCTCGTTCGTAGGCCGGCAACTTGGGATCGGATCGTCCTCGGATTGAACTTGGCGCCTTCAGGCCATGAGGTCTTGGCTTCCAGGGAGAATTGCTGAGTCTTCGTGGGCCGGAATCTGACATCGAGCGTGAACAACACTGCCTTTGACGGGCCCTGCATTCTGATCTGAGTCCATTTCGATGGCTGCAATCGACTGCCGCCGATGATCGTGTGCCCCGGAAACCGATCGGACAGTTCCAGAATTTCGACGCCAACCGATGCGGACTTCGGAACCGAGGCCAGCTTGCGCTCGCATGTCCCACCGCCTTTCAACGGATCGACTTTCCATGGAGCGATGACTTCTGGCTTTCGCAACGCCATCGCCCGGGACTGCTCGCCGACCGTGACTAACAGGCTGCAGTTGCGCAGACAGTCGGCTTCGCGAGTTGTATCGTCCGCCAACCACTGGAACTTCAGCTCGTTGTTGTCCACGCTGAGCTCTGCAACTGGGATCGGCTGTCCGCCGGCCAATTGCAACGTCGCTTGAGCCTTTCGCGATTCGTCCGTGGGCCCCATCGCGAATCGCCCGCGCGGACCATACGCCGACTGGCCGTGTCGCAGTCCGAACGAAACCTCGTCGGATTCCAAAAGTTGAAGCGCGCCCAATGTCGTTGGACTTGCACTACCCGCGGAACCAGTCAGCTTTGGTATATCGACGCGGTCCGGAAATCCGGCGAAGGGATCAGGACGATCTTCAGGTTCTTCCTCCCCGTCACCTGTCTCTTCTTCCGTTCCTTCCTCGGGTTCCATGGGATCTGAACTGTCTTCGGTGCTATCGAGGTTCAAATCGTCGACGCTGGGTAGTTTACCGTCGAAGGCGTTGGCGTCGTTCTCCATCACCAAGCCGCCGGTCCTGCCGTCAACTCTCGCTACGGAATCCCCCTGGAGACCGTCCGGGGCGGCGGCCGTTGCCAACACGTCGTCCTCGTCAATAGCCATTTCCACCTGGCCGAGACCCGATTCCACATCCTCGACCGTGCTACGCGCAGGCGTCTGTCTTCTGGGGCGAGTCCGGATGATCTGCGTCCGCCCAACAGATGACTTCTTCGCTTGAGTGGCAGCGGCCTGCCTTCCCTGTTCGTCCTCGTCGCCACCACGCGTGGCCAGAAAGGCCAGCAAGCCGATGGCCGCAAGAAGTAAACACACGCCGGCTGCTATGGCAAACGGTAGGAGGCTGGGACTCCTACCGTCACGGTCCTCGCGGGGCTTTGCCTCCACCGCGCCGGGCGCGGGCACGATTGGCGGGGTGGTCCCGAGTTGACCGGCCTGATTCGGCTGCTCAACAGGTACTCCCGGCGTTGGCTGGTACGCCGGCACGGCCGGCTGGCCGGGAGCGGCCGTTGGCGTCTGGGCAGGGACCCCAGCAGGGGTGCTGCCGGGCGGAGGTCCCATGGGCAATGGGCCTGTGGTCGGAGGCGTACCGGCGGGTTGCCCCGGCTGGCGGGGCGCGGGGCGTCGAATCGGCTGGCTGGGGAAGCCATCGGGTTGCGGTTGGTTGTCGTTTGTCATGATCTCTATTCCAACGACGGCAGGATCAGGTCGTGATGCCAGTGGTGTTTCAGCTTCTTGACAACTTCCAGGAACTTATCCAGGTTCACCGGCTTTGGTATGTAATGTTCGACGCCGCGGTTTGTGCATTGGGCTTTGGTGTCATCGTCTTCTGCAGCCGTCAGCACCACCACGGGTATCTTCTTCAAATCGTCATCTTCTCTTACTTCGGCCAAGACTTCCAGCCCGCCTTTCTTCGGCAGCACTACGTCCAGCAGAATCAGGTCAGGTCGGGGCGCCATCGCAAAACGTCCGCGCCGGAAAAGGAAATCTGTCGCCTCCGCGCCGTCCCTAGTCAACGTCAATCGGTGCTTCAGGCCCCCTTTTCGTAGTGCAGCAATCGTCAAACGGGCATCAATCAGGCTGTCTTCAACCAGCAGGATCTCCATTGGCCGCCCAATAGTACGCTGACTCATTTGGACTCCTTCTTGCGCGCCCTACTCGCCGCGTCTTCCGCTGCGAGCGCGTGATCCTGCTTACACCGGCCCCACCGTTCTGCTGCTCGATCGCTGTTATTTGGTTCCTGGTATCACCCGTTGCGGCTTGCCGCCATTGAATTCTACCAGATAGTAGATCGACAGGCCAATTGGCTTGGCCGTCGATCGTGTCGCGGATAGGCACGTCCGCCCTTCTGCCGGAACAGATGGAATAGCCGTACCTCGTCGATCAGGAATGAAGCCGTGTGTCAATAGCGATCTTCGGACGGGGCATTCGGCGAGCCAGCCGATCACGGCGTGGGTTTCTTCGCCGGAGCTGCTGCCGGCTTGCTTTTGCGACGGTTCAATAAATTGACCAATTCCTTATGCCACGGCTGGGGCAGAGCAGCGATCAGGTGTTCGCTGGGGGCATCCAGATGAACTGCCGCTCCGATGTCGCGAAGTCCAAGCTCCTTGCGGATGTGCTCAAGAAACGCTTTCGGTGTTTCCTGCGGCAGTAGCATGTCCTTGATCGAGTAGAACTCGACGTCCAACCGGGCGACGAGCGCAGAAGGCGAGGTGACTTGGACGGTATCCGCATTGATGACCCGATAGGTTAGATCCATGGGGAGCAGCATCTCCGCCAGAGCCTGGCCAATCGGCTCGTTGTTAGCTGTGATTGTTGCTTCGCCGTCTGGCGACCAGCCAAGTTCAGCCACAGCCCGCCAATCGACAATGATCTGCAGCCCCGTCTCTCTACTAAGTCGATCCAGAATGCGTACGAACAATATGGGCTGAACGTAGTTGATCGTGACCGGCGTTTCGAGGAGCTTCTTGGCTTGGGGCAATCGTGGCTCGATCGTGAACAGCCCCTTGGGGAACTTCGATTGCGGCGGCAAGCCGCGGGCCACACGAAGCCTATCGCAGAAAAGAATCGCCCGAAACAGTTCCACGTCACGATGCTCGAATTCCAGCGAGGGCATCGTCTGATGAATGATCCCGACGCCCCCGTTCACTTGCCACGAATGCGGTTCGATCATCTCGGTAATCATGACCGCCAGTCGCGCGAGCTGCTGAGGATCATCGCCAACCAGGTCGTCCACCGAGTGAATATGACTGCGAGGCTGACCATCCGGCAATGGCGGGCGCGTCACCAGAAGATGGCCTTCCAAGGGGACATAGCCCAAATTGAGCGACGTCAACGCCTCTGAAAGCAACTTTGCGACGTTTGTGTCCGTTTGCTTCACGTTGACCAGCGTCTTCGGAGTGACACCCACAAGAGCCAATGCGTCTGGATCAAGCGTGATTGGGATTGTGCTGAAATCGGTAACGAATCGCAGAAAGTCGATCAGTGGGACATTGGGGAATTCGATCTCGGGGATCTCGTCGTTCAACCGCTCGGGAACGTTAACCTCGCGCGGTTCCGGGCGAGGTGCGGACGGACCCTGCGCCGGCAAAGCAGCAGGGTCCAGTTTCGGAGCCTTTTCCTTTGCGGACGCTTCACCCGGCTGCGGCGCCGTGTACGGCTGGACGTCAGTGAATGGCGCCAGTAAGTCCAACGTCTTCGCAAGTGCAGTCGTGTCCATCGCAGTGGCGTCCGGCTTGTCGTCGGACGGCTTGAGAATCAGTTTGCCTTTCTCGTCCTTCGAGGGCGTCTCCTGTTTGGAATCAGATTCTGGCACTGGGGCCTTCGATTCTGTATCTTCCGCCGGTTCGCTCTTAGCTTTCGACGTGGCGTCTACGTCGGCGGGCGGATCTGATGGCTTTTCCGTATCTCCATCGACTTGGTTATCTTCGTCGTCTTTCGCCTTGGGAACCTTGCCGTCAATTTCGTTTTCTGTCTCACCGTCTCCGGGAGCGTCTTTGGATGTGCCGTCACCTGTATCTTTAGGCGACTCGACACCGGGCTTGCCATCAACAACGGATACGTCAGGTTCGGGCTGAGTTCTCCTTGACGCAAGCAAGCCGACTACGACGACAGCCAGCACAATCCCGGCGATCGCAGCGCCTCCCACCAGCAACATCTGTCGTCGCTGCAGCGTCGCCTCTGAAGTCCAATCGTCCGTCGGCAGTACCGGTTCAGCCGAGCCGGTCTGCGGTGGCGACGTTGGGTCAGCTGCGATGGGCGGTTCGTCGGAAGGGACGGATTCCGGCTGCACCATGGCCGCCGGCCGCGCATCGGAAGGCTCTGCGTCCAATTCAATCGGACCATCAACGGTATCAGCTTCCTGAGAAGGCGACGGTAACTCACCGCCACCGACGACAAGGGGAGACGCTGCGGGCGTTTGCTGTGAAGCGTCTTCCGTTTCGCTGGGTGCCGCGGCCGCGTTATCCGGCTCGTCCTCTTCTTCTACGACAGGCGGCGGTTCGATCGACGTAGTCGGTTCGTCAGGCGGTGTACCCTGCCAATCCGCGGGCGCTTCGACCAGCACCATGCTGCCACATTTAGGGCAAATCTGAATCTCGCCAATCGCCGACTCGTCACGCACGTTGAGCCGCTGTTGGCAAGTTGTGCATTCTATGCTGAAAAGTTCCACTATACGCCGCCCTCTCTGATGCGCGACTGCCCCCGACGCTCCGCCTTCATTCTACTTCGGCAAGAAGGCATCCGGCAACGCGTAATTCCCGGCAAGGGCGGCGAAAAGGTCCGCTACGGCGAGTTGGAGCATGAAAGGCAGCAAAACCACACATGCGTCCAACATCGCCGAAGAAACGTGATAAATGGCCTCCATCCGCGGTGACGTATCACCCTTTTCCGCCATTCGCGGCAGCCAGAGATCATTATCGAAGTGATGGATCAGTACTCCCTTTTCTTAATGATCCCCGGCATGGGAATGGGGTACTTGCCATCGGCGTCCGCCTGCAATGGGGCAGGAGAATCCGCCGTCAGTTTGTCCAGCCCCGGTGCCATCTCATGTTCGCAGTTGAGCATGCCGTCGAACGTGATTTCCGTGCCGGTGTGAGCGGCCATGCGGCCCATGCTCGTCACCAGACTGGCTTCAACGCCGCGCCGGGCCTCGTTGAAGGGTTCGTCGTTGCGAATGGCATTGACCAGATCTTCCCATTCGTTCTGATAGGGATTTCGCTGATCAGAAGGAACCTCCGATTGCCAGACCACCTTGTCTCGGCTGAAGTCTTGGCCCTCGTGGATACTGGACGGCAGACCGCAATCGCCACTCTTGGAGACGACCGCCGAGCCTTTAGTGCCGTGCAGATAGCTCGAGTAGATCCTTTGGCAGCCGTTGATGCAGCGTCCGCCGAAAGTGAACTTGGAGCCGTCGCCGTAGGTGTACTCGACCGAGTAGGTATCGAGATTTTGGTCCACATACGTCACGCCTTGTGGGCTCTCGCGATAGTGACGGCCACCCAGGGCATGTGCTTTGACCGGCCAGGCTCCCTTCATCCAGCCGAGATGATCGATGATGTGGATGTAGAAGTCGCTGTAGTTACCGCCGCTGGCCCAGATGAAACTGTGGAAGCGCTGCACCTGATAGAGCAGTTCGTTGGCGTCGGCCGGCTTGGGCAGGGAAGAAAAGAATCCGATCGGTCCATGCATCCGGTAGCCACGCTGCAGGATAATGTCGCCCAGTTGGCCATCCTGAACTCGCTTGGCCAGTTCCTCGAGCGCCCGGTTGTGGCGTGACATCAAGCCCACGCCGACCTTAAGATTCTTGGCTTCTGCTTCGTCCGCCAACTTGAGCATCCGTTTGCTGGTCGGGCCGTCCACGGTGATCGGCTTTTCCATGAAGACGTTCAGACCCTTCTGGACGGCGTAGGTAAAATTGACCCAGCGGAAGGCCGGGGGTGTGGCGAAGATGGCCACATCGCCGGGCTTCAGGCAATCCATCGCCTTCTTGTACGCATCAAACCCGATGAATTTGCGGTCTTCCGGCACGTCTACCTGATCGCCGGCCCTGTTCTTTAGGTTCTCATAGCTGCTCTTAAGACGGTGCTCGAATACATCGGCCATCGCCACGAGCTTTATCGGACCGCCTTTGACCGCGAGAGCGTTTGTCGCCGCCCCCGAGCCGCGACCGCCACAGCCGACCAAGGCCACTCTAATGGTATTGTCTTCTGCCGCGTGGACGTGAGGGACGACCGCACTGGCCACCGCCGAGGCCGCAGCGACTCGGCCGGTATTCTTCAAAAACTGACGCCGCGACGTACCACTGTTGTTTTTGCTTCCGCTCATAACGAATCTCCTTTCAATTGACATTGCACGTTTCTGTTTAGGCGATAACTCTTGCGAGTGCGCGCGTTGTGCCACAGCGGGCCACGCAGACTTCGCTACACACCATCCATTTCCGGGGCGAGATCCTCATTATCCTGAGCAGATTAACCCCGACAGACGCCGCAAGCAAGCCGAGACGCCAAATACCCCAACGCAGGTTGTTCAATGAGCAGATGTTACCCGACTATTCGATTTGGCTATGTTGCGGTCGATGGCCCGCTGGGAGGAACTCAATTCTTGCAAAGGGAATCGTAATCGAGTCCAATATGGCCATAGCGTCGTCCCGGCATCCACAATTCCAGATTCGAGCCGAAACGCGGCAGTGTTCCGTGCACGTTTCAGGACGGAAGATCCCCACGAGAGCCCGCCTTGAGATGCGCAGTGGTGGCTTCCAGCCGCCATTGGACGACCTGGATTCGGCGCAAAACGTGGCGGCTAGAAGCCTCCACTACCAAGCTCGGCGGATACTCGACGTGTTTGAAGACTGGCTCTAAGAAACGCGCAAGACGATGTACGAACAGATTGCATTGCCCTACGGGCACGACACGATCTCGGTGACTGTGCCGAACGACAAACTAGTCGGGGTATTCGTGCCGCGATCGATTACACCGGAACCTGATCCAACTAGTGCATTGCACGAAGCCCTAGCAAATCCTGTTTCCTGCGATCAGCTGCGAGACATGGCATCGGGAGCACGCCGTGTGGCTGTTGCCATCGAAGACGCCACGCGTCCGGTCCCCAACGCGCTGCTAATCGATGCGGTCATGACCGAACTGCAGGCGGGCGGGATATCGCCGAATCAGGTCACCGTTGTCGTGGCGACCGGCCTGCATCGGCCGATGACCGACGATGAGTTGCAGGCCGCCTTGGGCCGTTGGCTCGGCTTGGTGCACTGCGAGAGCCACGATGCGAACGATCGGCAACGCCTCGTGCGTCTTGGCACAACGAGTCTGGGCACAGAGATCTCGCTGAATCGCGCGTTTATGAAAGCAGATCTAAGAATCATCACGGGGGACGTCGAGTATCATCAATTCTGTGGCTACGGCGGAGGCGCGAAGTGTGTCTACCCAGGCATGGCAGACGCCGTGGCGATTCGGGCGAACCATTCTCGAATGGACCTGCCAGGAACCGGGCCAGGCAGGCTCGACGGCAATCCCGTGCGCGAAGAAGTTGATGAAGTAGGCCGAATGGCCCAGGTGGACTTCGGCGTCAGCGTGGCAATGGACGCCAGTCATCGGATCATCGCGGCACGTGCCGGCGATCCCGACCTCGCATTCCGTGAAGCCAGCCGTTTTGTCGACGAGATGTACTCGATCGAAGTACCCTGCCGCGCCGATCTGGTCATCGCGTCGCCTGGCGGTCACCCGAAGGACATCGATCTGTACCAGTCGCAGAAGGCCATCGAGGAGGCCACGCAGGTTGTCAAGCCCGGCGGCGACGTGTTGGTGGCGGCCCGCTGTGCCGAAGGCAGCGGTTCGCAGAAGTTCGAAGTCTGGATGGACGAAGCGTTCACGCCCGAGGACATCATCGCTCGGATCAAAGAGAACTTTGTCATGGGCGCACACAAGGCGTATCAGATTGCCCGCGAGGTCCAGCGGGCAAACGTCTATCTCTATTCCGAGATTCCGCCGGGCCGCGTTCGTTCCTGGATGATGAAACCGGTTGCATCGATGGCCGACATCGACAAGCTGATCACGTCGGCTGAATCGATCATCGTGCTCCCGCAGGCCACGTTGATACGGGCAAACGTGGCCTCGACGCCGCAATGACCCCAAATCGTGAGGCAGAAGTATAGAGGTTCCGACACCAAATCGTCATCTCTATGGTTTTTGCCATTGACATCTATGGGTTAAACCATACGATAAGAGAGGCCCTTTGTTGATGGACCCGGCTGAGGGACCGTCTTTCGGCCCGTTCCTCCAGTGCTCTGAAAGGAGCGTCGCGATGCCCCGACCACGATCCGAACATCCAACGCCGGGTGAGTTGGAGGTTTTGAAGATCCTTTGGGACCGCGGGCCATGTACCGCGCGAGAAGTCTGGGAAGAACTGAACGAGCGACGCGAGCGGCATTACACGTCGGTCAACAGCCTGTTGAACACGATGGTCGAGAAAGGCCTGCTGACGTGTCACTGCCCGCGGCGGGCGTATCTGTACGAAGCCAACATCGCTCGGGAAGAGACCCAAGGGAGACTGGTCGAAGACCTGCTGGGCCGAGTGTTTGAAGGGTCGCCCAGTGCCTTGGTCTTGCGGATGTTGGATCACTGCGATCCCTCGTCCGAGGAAATGGACGACATCGCCAAGATGATGCGTGAGTACCGCAAGCAACGGGGGAACCAGTGATGTGGGCGTTAGAGACACTGCATGAGCCTTTGTGGCAACGTCTTACCTGGACACTGCTTCACTTTCTCTGGCAGGGGCTGGCAGTGGCAGTCGTTGCGGCGACGTTGCTCCGTGCATGGCCGGTACGCCGGGCGCGTAACCGATACGTGATATGCCTGTTGGCACTGGTTGCCATGGCCGCGTGTCCGCTGGTGACGTTCGTGCTTACGGAGGTACCTGAATCGGCAACGGCAAGCCGCGACCTGACGGAGACGCAGGTCGAGGTCCCGGCCGCTTCGGAACCCGGGCCCGAGCTTGTCGCGAACGAAACGCGCGTACACCCCGGCGGCCCGGTCGACCGGGAGACCCAACGGGCGCTTGCACGTTCAGAAGCGCCGCCGCCATTGGCCGCAGTGCCGCCGGCCTCGGGCTCGCCCGACGTGGAAGCGACCGCAGACCTTTCCGAGCTGGGGATCTGGCGGGGGAAACTCCGGCAGGGTGTCGGCGCGATTCAGCCGTACGCCCTGATTGCCTGGGTCGCGGGCGTGTTGGCGCTGGCCGCACGGCTGTCGATCAGTTGGCTGCACGTACGCTGGTTAGCGCGGGCGCGACGGGCGATTCCGGCGGATCTGGCGGCGAAGGCAACGACGTTGGGGTGCCGGCTCGGTCTGCGGTTTCCTCCGCGCGTTTGTGCCTCGGAAAGGATCCGCGAGGCGATCGTCGTTGGACTGTGGCGACCATTGGTCCTGTTGCCGGCTTCCTGGCTTGCGGAGATGACGCCCGAGGTGCTGGAAGCCGTAATCGCCCACGAACTGGCGCACATCAGACGTTGGGATCTATGGATGAACCTGCTACAGCGGCTGGTGGAGATGTTCCTGTTCTACCATCCCGCCGTGTGGTGGCTGTCGCGCCGCGTAGGTCTGGAACGCGAGATGTGTACTGACGAATTGGCAGTTGGCGTCACCAACAAACGAATGGCATATGCAACCGCCTTGGAACAGTTGGGCCGCATGCGGCTCGGCCGATCCACGCCCCAGTTCGGGGCCAGCGTAGGAGACCGAAAAATGGTCCTCCTCAATCGGGTCGGAAACATCCTCGGCCTGTCCGCCTCGGACAAGAAAACCCGCTGGTGGCCGGTCGCCCTGATGGCGCTGGCGGTGCCGCTGGCGATCTGGCTGGTCTCGATGAACATCACGGAGGTCGTCGGCGATACGACCGTCCCGCCGACCGCAGAGAAGCTAAGCAAGGCGGATCTGAAACGATGGATCGAAAGAGCGAATAGCTCGGTGCAATCAGAATCCGATGCCGCCGTGGAGGCACTGGTTGCCATGGGGCCAGGAGTGGCACAGGAGATGATTCCGCTACTGAAGAGCGGGCGCTCGGACCGGTTGGGGATGAAGGTATTAGAAAGACTGGCTCGAGAGCCGTCGGTGCAGCGGATCTTGGTAAAAGCCATTGAAGAGGCACGAGACAACGGTACTCCCAACGTGATCCATTGCGCGTTGGTCGCTTTAGGGAAGAGCGGCAATGTTGCCCATGTCGACTTCACTGCAACGTTCCTGGAAACGCATGACATCGCTGCGATGTCTGCCTTGGCAACACTCGGTGGCGACCGGGCGAGAGACCATCTGATCGGAGCCTTCGACATTGTTCCGACCGAACTTTGGTTCATGCTGGCGCGTACCTTGGAGCGTCTGGGCGATTCCGCCGCCGTGCCAGAACTCAAGAAACGCTTAGCCCAAGTGGAGTTGCCGCCGAACGATCGGTTCCCCAACGCAACGGTAGGCGCGATGACCGGCGCGATTGCAGCGCTGTCTGGGGAGAAGGAGGCTTTCACAACGACGACGCACTGCCAGGGGCAACACTTCCGCTATCCCTTCGGCCCCCCCGGAGTGCCCAAGACCTTTTCGGTGAATCCGCCGAGGGATCATTTCGTACGCCTGCCAAAGGTGGACCCCCAAAGCAAGGCGGGGCGCGAGGCGATCTGGAAGGCGATGGAGGAAGCGACCGAAGGCCCAGGCTTTACGATCGATGGAAACGAAGTCGTGGCATTCCACGGATTGAAGATGGCTCCCCTGTGGCCCGACGGCAGGCCCTATCCCACAACTCTCTACGACTGGCTGCGACAGACCTCCCACCAGGTGCTGCGGAAGCTGGTCGATCAAGAGAAGCAGACCGGCCGATGCATCATTCCCAAGAGCGGTCTGCTGGTCACGCGCGACCCCGCTGGCCGGCTCCATGTGCTGGTATTGAAGAAAACATCCGACCAGTACACCTACAACGTCACGGTCATGCCGCAGGATCCGAACATGCAGTTGATTCCAGTGAGAATGGATGCGGAGGACCTGCAATTCACCCGAGTCGCCGGATGCACCCTGTACGACCTTGAGTCGGAAACGAAAAACGGATCGCTGAATTTGAGCCGGGGACATCTTGAAACCATGACGTCGAAGAAATGGCAGGGAAAGAACGAGGACGCGCTGCTGGTGGTGGAGTTTGCCAACAACGGGGTATCTTTGGCCGTTCCTGGGGCGGAGCGATTTTTGTTGTCGGAGGCCAGCGATGCGTGGGAGAAACCAGAGAGGGCGCTAGCACTGCTCAGGGCGGCGATGAAGGAGGAGCCGAAGATCCCCGGACACAAGATCGTCAGGAGGGATGGCGCAATCTTCCATCTATTCCCTGAACTTAGAACGGGCCAGAAGTTCGCCTTCGCGGTAAGAATGCCGGAGGGCAATCCGGTAGCCGGAGTGCTGGAAGTGCAAACGGTCGACCGGAAAGCCGAAACTCTCAGAATCCGTCACCGCTTCCTGCCGACAGCAGCGGCCCTGGCCGCCGAGGAGACAAGCGACCAAGCCACACAGAACGATCAACAAACGCCCGAACGACGCGGGGCGGCCGAGAAGGCAAAAAGGGACTTCGTGGATCTCCGCGGCGGCGGTGCGAAAACTGCATGGGGCAAGGAGGTGGAAGACCTGCAACTTGGGCTGAGCTTCGATTTGCAGGACCGGCCATGCGTCGCGGGCGAGACGGTTGGCTTCAAGCTGCTGGTCCGCAATAACTCCGCGAAGGCGACGACGTTGATCGACTTCGAGCCGCTGCTGGGATGGATGCCGACGGTACGGGATGCCGACGGCAAGAGGCTATTTGTTAACGGACAGTGGGACGGTCCCGTCAAACGGCGCAAGCAAGTCGTGGCGCCGGGAAAGACGCTCGTCATCGGGGGCGTGTCGCTCCGGCTCGACGAACCTTGGGCCGGCCCGTCCAATGACCCACCACACATCTCGCTCAAGCCCGGCAAGTACCTCGTCAGCCAAACTTATCGCTTCGAAGAAGAGCCGGAAGCGACCTTCTCGGGCGAGCTGACCAGCGGAGAGCTTGCGTTGACCGTGGCGGAAAACGCGTCTTGGAAGCATGTTGGCAGCGTCGTGCCCCCGCGAGTGGAAGTCCGGACCGAGGCTCCAGGCCTGTCCGCGGAAGAAGTAGAATCGCTGGTTACCGTGCCGCTGGAAAACGCGTTTGGCGGCATCTCCTCTCTGCAGACGATTAGTTCCAAGTCGGTGCCAGGGCGCTCTACGGTCGTGTTGATTTTCCAGCACGACACGGACCTGTTGCGGGCCAGGCAACTCGTCCAGGAACGGCTCGCAGTGAAGGCACCACGCTTACCGGCGGCTGCGCGGGCGCCAGTAATTCTCCCGCTCCCTGCGTCGACCAGCCGGGGTTCGAAGACCGACCTCTCGGACCCGGCGAGCCGCGTAGCGGCAGCCGCCGCTGGTCCTGCTCGCGACGTCGTCGAAGAATGGCTCCGGTTGATCCGAGAGGGCGACAGGGACGACGCGGCGCGATTTATGGCGAGAGGAAAGAACGAAAACGCAGACGATGTACTGAGCATGACGGTGTTGCTGGAAGCGGCGGCCAAAGGGAACGTCGTAGTGAAGGCAACGCACGTTCGCCCGAACGTCGCAATCGTGATTTCCAAACCATTGGACGAGGGCCGGAGCGCCGGCCAGTCGTTCATCTTCCACCTGATTCGCGCCACCCATTTGGGGCCGGATTGGCGGATGACCGAGGTCAGCTTGGTCCGGCCGGAGGAGATCGCAGCGCAGCTTGAAGCGTTCCATGCCAAGCCGGTGGATCGTCCTGTAAACGCGTGCGGTTTCGGGCCGATGCTGGAGAGAACGATGCAGCGCACCTCCAAGCACACAACAGCCCTCGACCTGGATGCAGACCGCTTGCTTCGCGTGCCGAACGATTTCGACACCAACCGCAACGTGACACAGGATCCGATCAAGTGGATTGTGGTTCGCGGTATCGACGTCATGCCGCAGTGCAACCCCAACCGCCAGGCCGAACTGAGCGGCCTCGGTGGCATGCTCCAGAAAGTGCGGCAGGTTGAAAACAAGCTCTGGAACGAATCCGACGCCGCTCAGGTCCGCAAACTGCTGGCTACGTGCAAGCAGGGTATGGGAATGCAATTGCGTGCTTCCGATGGTTCCTATCCCGTGACCTACGTCTTCGAGACATTTCCTCAGCCGACTGGTGAGTCGCGCCAGGGCATCTTGCAGATTTTGGCCATCGATCAGAATGAACAGGCCATCAAGGTACGTTATCAACTCGTCGGCGCGCTACGGAACGCCGAAGGTGTGAAAGCATGGCCGCCAGACGCTGTGAAGGCGGTGTTCGAGTCGCTGAGATCCGAGTTGGTCGAGATCGGCGCGGACTATCCGGAGTTTGCGGGCGCTCGCGACATACGCGTCGCCCATCGGGAGTTATCTTACGGTATGGATTACCGTCACAACTGCACGGTCCTCCAAAGGGGTTACAGGGACGACGGCCCGAATGCCGCGTATTTTCGATTCGAGATCTACTCTCTACCCAAGGATGGCGATCCGTTTCCCTTCGCGACCACCCCGCCTGCCCATCGCTGGCCCAGTCTCAATCTGGTTGGATGGAGCAACGTTTACGTTGGCGAGAATTCGTCGCCAGGTGTCGAGGCAAAGGTACGCGACATCCTCCGACGTCATGTGGCGATGATCGATCATATCGCTAGCGAATCGCGGGAAGACCAGGTCGACATTGTGGCCGAAGAATTGGGCAACGCCGCCTTCGGTCCAGTGATGGAACGCGCGGTCACGGAACCACGCTCCAAGGCCACGACCTATCTCGCCCCACGTCAAGTGCGGCTGTACCATGCCGATAGGTCTCGCGAGCGTGGCACGCCGGTCGTACTCGATTTGGCCAGCGGCGAGCTGATCGCGCAGCCGAAGACGGCCGATGATGAAGCCATCGCCAAGTACTGGGATCAACTCGGCCGCGGCGACCTGGCCTATCCGGGCGAGGGATTGATGATCTTGCGGCGCGGTGGCGTCGAGCTATGGAACCCTACGGCCGGGCGGTTCACAGCGGCCAAAGCCGTCTACCGAGAACCACGTGGTGCCGCGAAACCGTTGGTGACCGGCTATTCGCTGGAGAACCTCCCCCTTCGTCTTCGGATCACCTCCGGGGACGGTAAGAAGTTTGACGTGACGGTACTCAGGAAGGAGCCCAAGGGCGATTACATCGATATCGAATACCGGCCGTTGCCAGAATCGACAGGCCCGGCCCAGCCGAGTGTCTCGGGCGCCGCCGAGCGGCGAAACGAGACTCCCGAGGAGCTTGCCGAGACCGTCAAGCAGAACGTGCGCCAGGACGGTTGGGGGAAATCGGTCGAGGGTGTGAAGTGCCGACTCCATGCGGACAAACCGTCCTGGCAGCAGGGGAGAATACCAGATTTGCTTGCCGATTGGCACAACGAAGGCGCCGGCACATGGGAGATTACGTTGCCTCGGGGAAACTGGGAGCTTGAAATCGACGGCACGCGGTTTCAACCGAGTGTGCGCGAGCCGAGAAATCAGCGTGTTCCGCTCCACTCGGGCGAGCAGCGGCAAGACTTGGCGGTACCGGTCCTCTCCAACGGCAACCTGGGCCTGAAGTTGCACGACCTTTCGCCCGGAAAGCACACGTTGCGTCTGATCTGCATGCTCAATTCGACGGCGCCGGATACCGCCGAGAAGCCGCTCCGCGTGGTGAGCAATCTCATTGAGGTCAACGTCCTACCGATCGACGATGATATCGCATGGGGCGAGCCGACCGAAGGCGTGCAATGTCGCCTTCGCGTCGACCAGCGCTCATGGCCCCAGGGAACAGTGCCGAAGTTGTTCGCCGATCTGCACAACCAAGGCAAACGTGATCTGAGCATCGCCATCGAGGCTGAAAGCTGGGAATTCGAGATCGATGGCAAGTGGCACAAACCCAGTGTTTTCCGGTCGGGCATACGCCGGTATTTGCCCCTTGCGGCCGGACAGCAGCAACTGAACGTGGAAGTGTGGACCGACGCCCACAAGAAGCTGGACGAACTCACACCCGGTGCACACACTCTGCGTCTGGCCAGGATCCTCCCGTCCGCCATGGAGGGGCCCGCCAACGATCAGATTCGCGTTGTCAGCAATCCAGTCGAAATCGAGGTCGTCGCCGCCGAGCCGCAAGCCCGTAGCAAAGCAACTGGTGGTTGGTCAGATATCGAGACGGTGATGGGCTCCCTGAGCTCCGAGTTCGCAAAGATCAGCTCCGCTTACCCGGAACTTCCGGATGCCGACGCCATCCGCATTACTCGCACCGACGTATTTTACGGGCTGAAATACATGCGCAATTGCACGTACCTGGGCAGACGAGGTCACGAGGACACGGGACCGCATCCGGTCCACCTTCGGTTCGAGGTTTACTCCCTCTCCGAGCAAGGCGATCCGATCCCGTACGCCGTTCGAAAACCCGACCACACGTGGGGCAATCTGAGGCTGGTCGGATGGACTCGCGTGTACGTGGGCAAGGACGCGTCGCCGGGCTTCGCAGATAAGGCGCGACAAATCATCGACCGGCACGTGGCGATGGTCGACGCGCTGGACCACCGTGCCAAGGACACACCGCCACCGGTGGCGAAGGATTGGAGCTGGTCGATGGAGGGCGTTCAGTTCCGTCTCCACACCGACAAATCGAGTTGGCCACAAGGAACGCTGCCCGAGTTGCTCGCCGATTTCCGCAACCGAGGTACGCGCGACCTGAAAATCGAACTGGAACACGAAAGCTGGGGGCTCGAAATCGACGGAAGATGGCACCGAGTTTCCAGCTTCGTGTCAGGCTTGCGACGGTGGCTGCCCCTTGGGCCCGGACAAGACCAGCAGAACCTCAAAGTCTGGTTCCATGCCAACGACAACCTCGGCCGAAAGCTGCGGGAGCTTGAACCCGGCAAGCACACCCTGCGCGTGGCACGATATTTCAGGCAAGGCCCTCCGGAAGAACGACTTCGCCTTGTGAGCAATCCGATCGACATCGAAATCCTCCCGAGCCGACCCGCGGCCGACTGAGTCCGTCTTGCCAAATCATAACAACCTCCGCCAAACGACGTACTATGAAAAGACATCTGTACGAAGCCAACATCGCTCGTGAAGAGACCCAAGGGAAGCTGGTCGAAGACCTGCTGGGCCGAGTGTTTGAAGGATCTCCCAGTGCCTTGGTCTTGCGGATGTTGGATCACTGCGATCCCTCGCCCGAAGAAATGGACGACATCGCCAGGATGATTCGCAAGTACCGCAAGCAACGGGGGAACCAGTGATGTGGGCGTTAGAGACACTGTACGAGCCTTTGTGGCAACGTCTCACCTGGACACTGCTTCACTTCCTCTGGCAGGGGTTGGCAGTGGCAGCCGTTGCGGCGACGTTGCTGCGTGTACGGCCAGCACATCGGGCGCGCAACCGATACTTGATATGCCTCTCGGCATTGGTCACGATGGCCGCGTGCCCGCCGGTGACGTTCGTGCTTACGGAAGTACCCGAATCGGCAACGGCATCCCGCTGGCGGGCGGAGTCGCTGGTCGAGGTCCGGGGCATTTCGGATCCCGAGCCCACGTTGGTCGTGAACGAAACTCACATGCAACGCGGCGGCCTTGCTGACCGGGAAACCCAGCCGGCGCTTGGACGTTCAGAAACGGCTCCGACATTCGCCGCACTGCCGCCGGCCTCGCCCGGTGCGGATGAGTCCACAAGCCTTTCCGAGCCCGTGACCTGGCGAGCGAGACTCCGGCAGAGGGTCGGCGCGATTCACCCATACGCCCTGATTTTCTGGATCGCAGGTGTGTTCGTGCTGGCAGTGCGGCTGTCGATCAGTTGGCTGCACATACGTTGGTTGGCGTGGGATCGGCTGGCGATTCCGACCGATCTGGCGGCAAAGGCAACAACGTTGGGGCGACGGCTTGGTCTTCGTTTCGCCCCGCGAGTCTATCTTTCGGAGAAGATCCGCGAGGCGATCGTAGTGGGTCTGTGGCGCCCCCTGGTGCTGGTGCCGGCTTCGTGGCTTACGGAAATGACGCCCGAGGTGCTCGAGGCCGTCATCGCCCACGAATTGGCGCACATCAGGCGTTGGGATCTGTGGGTGAACCTGCTACAGCGGCTGATGGAAATGTTCCTGTTCTACCATCCGGCCGTCTGGTGGCTGTCGCGCCGCGTGAGTATCGAGCGCGAGATGTGTACCGACGAATTGGCCGTGGGCGTCACGAACAAGCGAGTGGCCTATGCAACCGCCTTGGAACAGTTGGGCCTCATGCGACTCCGGAAATCCGTACCCCAGCTCGGAGCCAGCATCGGAAACAAGAAAAGCGTACTCCTAAACCGGGTCGGGAATATCCTGGGGTTGTCCGCCTCGGACAAAAAAGCCCGTTGGTGGCCCGTCGCCCTGACGGCGCTGGCGGTGCCGCTGGCGATTTGGTTGGTGTCGACGAGCATCGTTTCATCCACGGGGAACGAAACGGCCGCCGAGGAGGTTACCGATGATTCGCCCGATCCGAGCAAAGACGCCCCGCCTGACAACCTACAAGCGAAACTCTCTGCCGGAGTATTTCGCGACGACCAGCAATGGCTGCGCATCTTCGTGCACAATGACTCGGAAGACGAATGGGCCCGGCTCGAGTCGGGGGTCTGCCCGCCTGAGATTCTTGTCGATGACATTGCACATCGCTCGACACGGACTGAAACGGGCCCCTACGCCAAACAACACAGGTCAATCTCACCCCGATCGCGCAGCCCGGTTGCCGAATTCACGCTTGACGAACAGTGGGTAACCGTCGATGACGCCAAGCCGCTTCAACTAACGCCGGACACTCACACGGTACAGGCAATCCTGTACGTCACCGATCGGGACACGGGTAAGCGTGGCCCCAAAATGCTCACGAACGCCCTCGAACTCGGCACTGATGGTCGAGCGGCCGGTTCTCGCGACGTCAGGATTCGCATCCTTGGCGGCGAACAGAAGAAGCCGCTCGCGGGGTTGGAGTTATCGGTGCGATATGGCCGCCTTGGCAGCAAGAACGTGCTCACGACAACCACGGAAGACGACGGCGGCGCCTCGTTACGGCTGTCGCAGGGCTACCATACCGTTCGTTTCACCTCGCCCAGGGAGTTGCCCTACCTGCCGTTCAGCATGCCCGATTCGTATCGAACCAATCACCGAACCATATACGTCCACGAAACGTTGGGCACGCAGATATATGATCTGGTTCTCGCCGATCCATGCGAGCTGGTCCTTCGCGCGGTCGACGTCGATACGGGGGAAGGTATCCCCGGCGTGCTGTTTGCCCTTGAGAATTGCGCTGGTGAAGTTTGGTCGCAACCGATCGTGAATGAAACGATTCGCCCTCCTTCAAAACAACGCTTCCCGCGATATGTTCCAAACGACAAGTCCTTGGTCACCGACAAGGACGGCTACTTCCGCCGCCTAGTCGGCCCTCGGCACGATGGATGGACGTACTGGGTATCGCAGGGGGCGGATGGCTATCGTCGAGCCTATAAGGGCGAAGTCAAGATCGACACATCGCTCGGCATAAAAAAAGCCGAGGCCACGTTCCTGTTCACCCGGAGGGAGGTGGCGGCCCGCGAATCAGCGCCGGTCCAAATCGACTACACGCGGAGGGAGAGAGCCCCTGCCTCGACACCGGACCAAATAGCCCGCATTTGGAAGGAAAAGGCTCGCAATTCAGCGCCGGTCCAAGTCGACGTGAGTGGCGTGGTGAAGTTGGAAGGCGAAAAGACCGTTGCGGAAATCTATGCCGGCAAGGCCAACCTGTCGGACAAGGAAGTGACCCTGCGAGGAAAGGTGGTTAAGTTCAACGCGCGTATCATGGGCAAGAACTGGTTGCACATCCAGGACGGCACGGGTGACGCCGACGCCGGTACCAACGACCTGACGGTCACCACCAACGTGTCTGCCAAGGTCGGCGACACGGTGATTGTCACGGGCAAGGTCCACGTCGACAAGGATTTCGGCCACGGTTACAAGTACGACGTGATCCTGGAAGACGCGCGGGTCACCGTCGAGTGAACGGTGGCAGCATCTATCTGGCGTATTCGTCAGTCCTTTGAGCCAAGCGAATTCCTGAGCCGAATCTCGCGTAGACCGAAAGCTACGCGACCTTTTCGTGGCACTTGAACGGTTTTCATGTCGACGGCCACAAGCACGGTTTCAGCTTCCGGATCGTATTGGATGGTTGCGGTCGGCACGCCTTCAGGAGCCGTGTAGCGATCGTCGATCTGCAGTCCGCGATCATGCCGAGTGATCCTGAGACGTGCAGCCGCCGGGATGCTCGCTTTAGCGTTCTGCGCATTAACGTGTACGCGTTTCCAGGTACCGTCGTCGTCCTGATATTCAACGGATAGCTTCTCCGGCTCCTTACCCACTTGGTACACGCTTTCGTAAACGGCTTGGTTCGTGGGCGATCTGGAACCGCGACGTTCCACTCCTCCGCTGCAGGAAACCACGCCATCAGGGTCGACTTTGATGACCTGATATCCGGTCTGCTGGCCGCCAGCGGGGCCCCACATGCTAACCCCCAGGTCGGCTTTCATCTCGACACGATTGCCCTCGCGGCTGGTCAGTTCGTAGGTCACCGAGGCAGGCGTCAGTTTGACTTGCGATTGGTCGATCGCCACCTGGTCCTTGTAGAGGACACCGCGGATCTGACCGTTCTGAACTGGAGCGACTTTGACCGTAACCGGTCCCTGTTTCAGCGTCGGCATGGGACCGCCGTGCAGGACCAGGAAGCTCATGCGGTACTTCACTCCGTTGCCCCATTCGCGCGGCGATGCGTCGCGACAGTACTTAACCATGCTCTGCGCCCGAGGAAACGTATCCATGCCCAAATCGGCGCGGATGAGTTTCTCGCCCTCTTCCAGCAGCGGACCTTCCTTCCACAAAAGCCAGGCCTCCAAGCCGACTTCCGCTTCTTTGACACGACGGTAGTATGGGGCGCTGTCGTTGCCTTTCGCCTTGGCGAGGGCCTTTTGGAAAAACGCCCGAGCACATCTGACCAGTTCCGGCGTCATCCAGGCCAACCGCGTGTCAAACTCGTCTGCCGAGATCGGCGGTTCGTCGCGTACGGACTGTTCCATCAGATTGACATAGGCGAGCATCTCATTGGCTGCCTGTCCGTAGTAGCCGGTGCAGAACTCGGCTACCAGTTCGTCGATTTCTCGCGTCGGATCCCAGAGCAGCTTCGCCCACACGTAGTTCTTCAAAACGGCCAGATCGCCGCCAGTGGCGACATAGTTGCCTTGGATCGAGATACCAGCAACGCCCGATTGGTGGTAATACTTGATGTTCTGGGCAATCGAACGCAGACAAGGAAACGGCCGCAGGAAGTTCTGGAAGTTGGCTCCGTATTCCCAGATGTACACTCGGTCCGGGGCAAGCTGCAGCCAGCGGTCGAGATTGCGGCGGAAGCTCTGGTTCTTTTCCGATTCGAGGATGGAGCGCACCGTATCGTGTCGCAAACGCGGTATGCGGATGGCTACATTGTCGCGCGGCCGTATCTTGGCCGGCGGCGCTTCCAAACTCATGTACGCAAACGTCCCCACCTGGATGCCCGCGTATTCTTCCTCCAGGATCTCCGCCGAACCGTTGATCATGCGCAGCAACGTGGCCGAGTAGCCCGGCTTCTTGCGGCCGTCCGGGTCAGTCCAAGTCTCCTCGTCATAGATCCGCTTTGATTCGGACGACATGTCCATGCCGCCATACCAGTCTCCCATGCCGGCAAAGTAGATCACGTTTCTCACGTCGCCTTTGCGTTTGACGATTTGCTGCTTCAACGCTTCGGCCAGCGCCGTGTCGATCCCATCGGCCGTGTAGTTCATATGCAGGTTGTTGAACTTGCGGACGCCTTCCTTGTCCATCGGCAGGAACTCAGCGTTCTTCTCCGCGTAAGGCTTCAGCAGCGGACACAGGTTGTGGCCGCCGGTGAAATTGGTCAGGCTGATAGTGCGGAGCTTGTACGCGAAGTCGTTCCGTCGGTTCTGCGCTTCTCGGTTGTACACGTTGTGCCGCCGAAACGCCGGTTCGATGTGCGTGTTCTGCGCCGCAACCTCGATCGTCTCGGCCGACGGCACATCTTCCTCGTTCCACGACCACCACCGGCAGTCCAATTGTTCTTCGAGCAGCGAAAACACAGCAAACGTCGTTGCGTGAGGCGTACCGCCGCAGATCCGTAGCCGCCCGCCTTCGGTACGGATCACAAAGCCCTCGTCGCTAACGTCGTCCGGCAGTTGGGCATCAACTTCACCAACGAGAACCGCTCGTTCCGGCAATTCCTGCTCGGCCGCGATTACCTTGAACTCGGCGCCGCTGATCTGCGACAAGTATTTCGCCAATGCCTCGGCCGCCTGTTTTTCGCGTGGCGGCGCGTCCGAGCGAATCAGTATCGGCGCCGGCGGCAGGTTCTTGCTGACAAGAATGACGGGCCCTTGGTTCGCAAGTCGCGTGATGCCTCGATGGCGTGGTGTGGTTTCTACGGAATTGGCAGGAGCCGCGTCCAAGACAAACAGGAGCGTGAAGACGCCAAAACTCGTCGCTCGAATCATGTCAGTAGCTACCTCCTTCGATCGCGGGCAGCGTGAGCAGTTGTTCTGTGTCCGCCGATGAACGAACGCTGTCGATCAGTCGTTTAACCCCCCCCCCCCCGCGCCCCGGGCGGCCGAAACCCCCCCCCCCCCCCCCCCACCCCCCGCGGGCGCGGGGG
>CAZUAH010000010.1:0-37468 GCA_964617665.1 uncultured Pirellulaceae bacterium | reverse complement strand
CAGGCGTTTCCCCCCCCGCCGCCGGCGAGGGGCGGGCAATTCCCCCCCGCGAAGGCCAGCCGTCGCCTCCGGCTCGGGGTTAAACGATTCAATTCACCATCCTACTGCCTCACTTCAAACAAACCGTATCGCACATTGTTCTCGTACGCTCGTCGGCTGCCGAATAGCGTGTGATATGTCCGCTGGCCACTGCGTTCCGAACTGACCTGGAATTCCAGTAGCAATTGGTCCTTCTGTGGATCCAGTTTCAGCAGCGCAAGCGGTATCAACGCTTGCAGTTCATATCCCTCCTCGCGTTCGACGGAGGAGACACTTACGCCTGAAGTCGCCACCTGTTTTGCGCCCTCGGCGCGATGTGCGGCTGGGGGCAAATCGCCAGCTTTTGGAACCAGAAGCACCTGACCAACCGCCTCCGAGCCGGGCATACTGCCGAAGACCTCCAGGCACGAACCACGCCACACCGTCGCGTGTTGGACGACCTTGTGGTCTTCGATTTCCGCCGTGATTGCCAATTTGTCGTCCATCAGCGCAAAACGCAGCGCCGCGATTTTCCCTTCCTTCTCGTCGCGGATCGCCAGCGGCTGCTGCTCCTTGAGTGCAGTGGTTAAGTCGTCCAGAGAATCAACCATCTCAAGACGTGCAATGGGGTAGGTCTTCGCGACCGCCGTCGGCGTTTCGCCAAGCTTCGGCGCGTCGCCGACAAAGGGAACCAGCCGATAGCAGATGCCTACCTCGCTGGCAGGCGTCAACTGATCTGCCAATTGAATCAAAACTGTGTCGTTGCCTCCGCGTTTCACCTGGCGTGGCTTGTCCAGTTGGACCAACATTCCGTAGCCGCCTCGGTCCACAAGCACACCGGCGGCTTCGACGTCTTCCTCTGTCAATATGCCGATGTTCTCGTTGCTGGCCGACAGACCTTCCACTCGCGTCCGCCCCTTGGTCGGGCGCGGGCGGCCCTTTCTTTTCGGCACGTCGGCGAACGGGATCATCTCATACGCTTCGACGACCTTGCCACGCAAACGCGGCCTTCCACCCCAGATGCTGAACACGTTGTCATGGTGCGATTCGCGCAGTTGGACCTCGCACTCGATTGCACCGTGCTCGAATTTGTAACGCCGCGTCGCCGTCACGGACGACTGACGGATCGGCCCGGAACTGGTAACCGTGCTTCCGTCCAACGCGGCATCAAAATGCTCGCTATTGGCCGCCACTAGGGGTAAGCCGTCGGCCGTCTTACCGACGAGAGAATGAACGTGGAAGTTCTGCCACTGGGACAAGTGCATGCCGGAGCCGTAGGAATCGTTCGGCTTAGCCGTGATCACCTGCCCGTGGTCCGGCACGTGTAGTTGACAGATGCCGCCGCCACCCAAACCGATTTGGCCGTGAAACCCTTCGCCTTCCCAGGTTGGCGTGAGCCGCCCGTGATAGGTGACTACGTAGTAGTTGGGACGCCGTGCAGCAAACCATTCGTTGTGACCGTTTGCACCCTCAACAGAATCCGGCCCGCCGTACCCTTTCCAGCGATACTGCGAGTCCCACGAGTCGTAGGTGCCTCCTGCCAGTTTCGGAATCGAGGTCCGCGAACTCCACGGCATCGCAGGCTCGGGTGACCAGATGTAGCTGTACAAGTTGAACATCCGATTGCGTGCATTGATGAACCTCGCGTCCTTCAAATCTGCAATCACTGCCTTCCAACCGCGCAACACGTAACTGCCATAGTGAAAATCGTAACCCATGCTCTCCTGCAGGCCGCCCGACGGCCCAATGCCAAAGCGGTCGCCAAAGCCGCCGCCCGTGAATCGTTCCCAAAGCGTTTCAAATAGATCTTGCTGCAACGGATCGCCGCTGGCCTCGCAGCAGTAACGTAGCCCTGCCATCAGGCTGGCCAGCGCGTTGCCGTTAACCATGGCCATCGTGCGGCAAAAGGCCAGTCGGTCGCCCGCCTGGATAATGAACTCACGAATCGCCTCTTTGACCTCCGGCGGAGCATCCGTCTGCTGGTGAATGCGCCACGCCGGACGATACCAGAAGAAGGTGTAGCAGCCTTGTTCGTAAGCCAGATTACGCTTCGGCCCAATGGCCACGTGGTCGCCGTGGCCGATCAGCCGCATGCCAAAGAGCATTTCCTTGATGGCCGCGTTCAATGCCTGCGGATTCTTTTGCCTGGCCCAACCGTGCATGATGCGGTCTGCCGAGCCCTTAGGCGGACTGTTGTGTGAGCCGACCGAGATAAAGCCGTCCGCTGACACTGCCTCCGCAGGGTACTCGAACTCCTTCGGTTCAAGACGCTTCACCCAATCGTGCAGCCGCACTTGATACGCCTGCCAGAAGACCTCGTCATCGTGATAGATGGCTCCGCCGCGTGTGGCCTTGGCCGTTGCCACATCGGGCGAAAGCACGGCCGTGACCGCAAGGTGCTGGGCGCGCACCGGGCGGAAACTGCCGGCCAATTGATGGGTCACGTTAATAAGAAAATCAACTGGACCGTCCGAGATGTCGAGCGTCAGCACTTGATCGTCGAAGCGACCTTCGCACAGCACGCTGGTCTGGACCAGCCCGTCCGCGCCGTTTCCCGATGCCAGTTCGTTGCCTTTGGGATCTGTGAGCACGAACGATCGCGACGCAGGTTCATCCAGTTGCAGGAACAGCAGATTGATCGAATGGGTCGTCTTCGGAACGTAGATGTAGCTGCGCCGAAACAGCTCGCCGTGCCCGTGCAACCATTCGGGGCTGCCGGCAATGGCGTACTTCAGTTTCGGATCGAGCTTCACAGTGACGTAGTGATCCGGAACGCCAACGATCACCACGCGGTACACACCGGGCTGGCCACCCGCAACTTCGTAGGTGAACGATCGCTTGGCTAACGCGGCCCGTCGCTTCGGATCGGAAAAGGCGCTCCAGCGAACCAACGGTTCGAGACCTCGTGAATAGCAGGTCGCGTAGTACCACGCTTCGTGGTCCCAGCCGGCGAACACTGGATTTGCGGTGGGTGCGACGATCCCATCGTCTGGGATCACTTCGCGGATGACCGGTCTTCCGTCAGGCGGATAGACCTTGACCAACAGTTCGCTTGGTCCGTGCGTCCGATGGTTGATGTCGCACACCTCCAGTGTGATCGTGAAGGCCCGTCCGTCAGGATTCGCGACAAAGGCTGTAATCCCGTCGTATAGCCGATAGGTCGATTCGGCTGCTGAAGCGGTAGCGACCAACGTCAGCGCAAGTACCCCGAATACGACACCGATGATGCGTCCTAACCCGGCCATAGCTTGCCTCGCTTTGTGTGGCGGTTCATTCCTCCGGCGGGGTCAGGGCGATCCACGCTTTGTTCAGGTAGCTGCATTTGCAGCCGGCAGTGGCGTCGGGCAGAAGAACCAAGCCACCTGCGGGCAAGGCGTTCACCCAGCATCCCGGACGGATGCCGCCATAGTCGTCGATGCCGTCGTTTCGTTTGATGTCGAAATAGCCCAGCGTTGCCGATCGGAACAGCATCATGTTTTTGGAGGCCGCGAGAATTCCACAGCCATAAGATCGCTTGAAGTTGAAAGTTCCCGGTTCGGCCGATAGCAGATTCCAAACGCCACCTTGCGCGTAGATCTCGTCGCCATGAATCATAGGCCGCGATTGATAGTCGGCCTTGATATCCCACAGTTTCTGGCCGTCATCCGTTTTGAACGTGGTCATGCGGCCGCCGAATTCTGAATCCAAACGAAAACGGGTCGGCTGGTAGCTCATCAACAGAACGTCGTGCTTCTCGCTGACCGCCAAAAGCGTACCGTAGATATCCGCGTCTTCCGCCCACGCCTGTTTGCCCGACTTTGCATCCAGTGCCAGCAGCTTTCCGGGAGGGTGTTCCTTTGATTGCGGCCGCTTTTCCCGGTCAAACATCGCCATCGGGCGATCAATCAAGAACACTTTGCCGTTTCCGATAGCAATGGCATTGTGGCGTATCGAATCCGTTGCTTTGTACGTCCAAAGCAAGTCTCCTGTCTCTGCATCCATGGCGAACAGGCTTTGCGATTCGGTCAACTGCTTGGTCATATCGCCCGTGGTGGCACGGAAACGGTAGGTGACGATGTGCCCGTCAATGGCCACGGTTCCGTATAGCACGTTGTCGACCCAGGCGACGTATCCCCACGTGCCCGGCTGGCCGTCCCGGCGCAGCGGCGCCTGGAATTCACGGACCAGCGTTCCAGTAGCAGCATCCAACTTCAAGCACCGTACGCCGTCGCGCACAAAGACGGCGTCGCCGCCGATACAACAATTGCTCCCGGTGCCGGCCACCCCCATCAACTCGTCGCCGTCGTAGGCTTTCAACAATCCTTGGATCTCGTAACGCCAGAGTTCGTGACCGTTGTATGCATCGACTGCGACAATCCCATCATTACCTACGTGGAACAACCGACCACGATCGTACAACGGGGCTGGGGCCCGGCCGTGTCGGCTGGGGATATCAAAGTCGACGTCGCGGAACCACAGCATACTCAGCCGACCGCCGACCAACGTGTCATCGCTCACCAGCGTGTTGGCGGCGTCGGCATACTGGTGTGTCCAAGTGCCGGCGCCGGCAAGAGCGTCTCGTTTTTCGACTCCCATCTTTCCGGGTTTGCCTATGCAGATGGTGCCACCGGACGGACGTTGGAGCCTATTCACCTCGGCCATCGGAAGCGGGTCGCCGCCCTCGTCGACCGATCGAGCCGAGACAATCAGATTGGCGAAGTAGCGAGGATAGCCAGTGTCTTTCAGATCGCGATGTTGCACAGTGACTTGAACGCCGTAGAGCCCTGCGGCCGTCAACATCTCGCGGGCCGCCGCGACCTTCGCGGGGTCGTCGTCCACGGCGCAGATTTGCATGTTTGTGCGTCGAGCCAACTCATAAGCCAAAGATCCATCGCCGCAGCCGAAATCGAGGCAGTAACCTTCGGTGATTCCGCTGGCCTTGATAATTTCCTCGGCGGCCTGGGCGTATTTCGCGCTACTCTGAGAGACGTTGAGCGCGTCGGTTTGCATGTGCGAACTTGCGCCTTCCCCAGTCTTCTCGAAGCAGTAGATCAGCCCACGATCTGTGGTGACCAGCAGCCTGCCATCGGTTGCAGCCAAGCCGTACACAGTACCGTCCACTTCGCCCGACCAGACCGTCTTCTTGGTCGTCATGTCGATCATCGCGACTTGTCCATTGGTCCCGCAGACAATCTTTCCGCCGGCAACGATCAACGCGGTCGTGTTCGCAATGTTTTCGACTGACCATCCACGGGCGAGCGATCGCTTTCTGACCGGTTTGCCCTTTCGGTCAGGTTGCTCAGCTTCCACCCATCGAAACATCTCGAGGTTCTTTCCGTCCGCTCGAACCACGCCTTCGGGAGTCGCGGCCAGCGGGCCATTGCCGAGTGTGATCGCCTTTTCGCCGTTCGTGCTGCTAAAACCGAGGCCATTGTTGAAGAACGTCTCGCCGACCGCCATGATCGACGCTCCCCCGTTGTGGCCGTACTTTTGCAGGTGCATGTACTGGAATTCGCCGGTAATGCGATTGAACGCGGCCGGTACGGCTCGGCCGGTGGGAACAAAAAGGCGATCTTCCGACACAGCCAGGTAGCCCTGAGCCGAGATACCGCTTCTCGCGTTGGCTCCGCCGTGCGGTTGAGGCATGTAGATCTCGCCGGAATCGTCGTTGCACCACAGGACCTTACCATTGTTGGCGTCCAAGGCATAAAGGAAGATGCCGTCCGATGGCCAAATCCCCGCAGCGAAATGGACGATATCGCCGACGACAAGCGGACCTCCGCGAGCCGGCCACTTGGAAATCAATCGCTGGTTGCCCAAGACAGAACTATGGTCTGGTCCGCCTCGTTTCTTCCAGAGTAGCTGGCCGCCCTTCAATGACAGAGCGTACAAGTGGCCGTCGTCGCTGGCGACAAAGACACGATCCCGCCAAGCCGCCGGTGCGAAACGAACGGGCCCATCGGTGTAGAATCGCCAAAGGACGTTTCCAGAATCCACGTCCAGTGCACGGACAATCCCGTCGGCTGAACTGCCGAAGATCACCTTCGCGTCCGCAACGACCACATGATTGGCACGATCAAAGGTCATGCGATCGCTACGCGGCCAAGCAGGCATCGGTGGATGGAGTGCCTTGTAGGCCCATCGCAACGACAGTTGCCCGGGCAGCGACTCGGAAGTGTAACCCGTCCGTCCAGCATCCATTCGGTACATAGGCCAGTCGGCCTTGGCCGGTCTGGTGCCAAAGACAACCGATGTCAGCAAGAGAAAAGCGATAGAGGGCCTCCAGACGCTCGTCAACTGCAGCATCGGCGATGACAAAACGGATGACCTTCGAGTGGATCCCCGGGTAGTTCTTGAGTACATCACAAATCCTCTCATGAAGTTGCGGATAGTCGTCAAGTATATCAACATATTGAGTCGAGGTTGGTCTCTGGGTGTGGGATACTGTTCAATCTATCTCAGCCACGGCAAGGTCTAACACAATCGAGGCACAAACGATGAGCGGTATCATTGGACATACAATGTACGCGATTCTAGCCGCCAAAGCGGCCCGAGAGAAGAAACTTCCAATCGCACCGGCCATCTTGCGCCATTGGTCCAGCTATTTGGCGGCCTCGTATCTCGGCTCCGACATCCAGACGCTGCCTGAGGCGGTCTGCGTCGATACAGGCGAAGGAGTTGGCTACGGGACGGTTTCGTTGACAAGCAGCCCAATTACCGGCGGGCCAGTGAAACCGTGGACATTGGAGTTTGCCGATCGGCAGTACACGCCGCGTGATACTCACCGATTGTTCTACGGCCGGGCGCATGTGGTGTTTGGGTGGAGCCGCGACGAGGCGAAGTATTCCATCCCGTGGGATCGTTTGCCGAACTATTTCGCCGCCGCGGCACGCGATGCGATCGCGCTGCTCGGGCCCGGCGAGCGCAAGCTGGCCTATCTGTTCGGCTGGATAGCCCACGTTGTCGGGGACAGCCTGATCAAGTCGGTCCAGCCGGGAATCACGCTGAATCTGCTCGACGGCAAGTACACATCGGCCAATCGGCCCATCCAGGACCTTGTGACATTTCACGAAATTGGCCGCAAGGAATTCAAACTCGACTGGGCCGATCTATTGGCGGATCTGGTCGACACGCCAATCGAAGCGATACAGACACACTACATGCGAGTTGCCAGACCGCGCGGAGCACTGGCCGAGAAGTTCCCTGACGGCTGGACTCCACAGAACGAATTGTTGCTGCTGAGCGTGCTGGCGGAAAACCGCCGCTACCAACGCATTCGCAACTCGCGTTTGCTGAAGCAGTACGCATTGACCAAGACCGATACCGGTTGGCAATGCGACAAGCAATTGAGCCAACAGACCGGCGACCTGAGTTATCCGGAGATGGTCGAACTGGCCGACAAGGCGAACTTCCGTCACGCCTTGTGGCAGATGGGCGAGGCCATTGCGGGTATGTTCGAGCAGGTAATCCAGCGAGAACCGGTACTCGCGGAAGTGACGCCCATGCACTCCCCTCGTGGAGCGAAATCACAGAACGTTGGAACGCCAAGTGACAATCGCAGTGCGAAGTCACTCACTTGCCGAGAGATTCACTCTCTTCGACGACCTCAATTCCGCAAATAACAGGTGGGGCTCCACGATTTTCGCGGAGCGATGTGAATGCAATTTCGAGCTCGTTTGTGACTTCAACGCCGGTGAACTGTTTGACGAATGCGGTCCGCTGTCCCACCTCCTTCGCGATGTCTAGAGCCGCGGGCAGCTGTTGACCTTGGACGGCAACGCGAAACACGCGTTCGCCTGCCTTGACGTCCTGCATCTCTGCGAAGTGAAGTCGCACGTTGTACTTGCGGGGCTGCGCCTCGCCTTTGGCCAGCGTTAAAGTCACTCGGCGCACGCCTTCCATGCCCGAGGCGGCCACCCAGTTGTGACCTGCACCCGCGGGTCCGACGCGAACGTAAGAACTGTGATGGCGAAAGTTCTTTGCGTCGGCCGGTTCCATTTCGACAGGGATATCCGGCGACGGGCCTCCGTCGCTGGGATAGTCCAGCCACAGCGTCCCGTTGTCGCTGCGGCGGTCGCCCGGTGCGCCCAGATTGATTCCCACGCGGCGAACCGGCTTTCCGTCCCAAGCCAGATCGTTAAACATCCACATGTCCATCTGGGGATCATGCATAAGGGCCAGCGACGTCTGATTCTGATAATTGCAGGAACAGGTGCGTGTATACTCCGGCGCGTTGACCAATCCGCCAGCCACGATCAGATTCGATGTGCAACTCGATTTGAAGCCGCCGAAGTTTCCGGTGCCGCTGTCCCCTTGCACATCGCAAAAGCCAGCAGCGCCCGATCGGAAAGTGAGCAGGTGCTGGCCCGCGATCGCCGTGTTGCAGCCGTAAGTGCGCGTGTATCGCCATTCGATCGGCTGATCTGTCAGTGGGTGCTTGCGCACAAACCTCTTGCCGGTCAGCAGTGAATACGCGGGCCCCTGGGCGATGATCCTGTCACGCAGAAGAAGACATGGTCCCTTGTAATCCAAGTCGAGGTTCTTCCAGATGACCGTGCCGTCGCTGCCTTGATAGGCGGCCATGCCTTGGCTCGTTTCGTCTTTGGCCCGGTCGCGATGGGCGCTGCCGGCTTGCAGTAGGATGTCGTGCTCGGTCGAGTAATTCAGAAAAGTTCCGAACACGTCCTCGTCCGTACTCCAGAGCATCTGGCCTGTTCGCACGTCAAACGCCAAGAGGTGTGGCTGGTATTCGTCGAGCGAGCCTCCGCGACGTTTCAGCAAATCAAGCTTCGCTTTCGATAGTCCGTCGATGCAGAACACCTTGCCTGCGGCGACCGCGATGTTGTTGTGCCGGAAGTTGTATTCCGCGTTGCGCGTCCATAGGACTCGGCCGCTTCGGCGATCCATCGCCACGAGACGCTTGCTGGCCGAAGAGTATCGTTGAGGCTCGAATCCGTCCCTGGTCACTGTGATTGGCGAGGCGCCGGCGACCAACACGTCTTCCCACACGGCGATGTAGCCCCAGCTCGGCGCGGCGGGATCATCGTCGTCCGCTGGAACGAATTCACGCTCCGTCTTTCCGGATGCTGCGTCCAACCGCAATATCTTGTCCTCGTAGATGACATAGACCGAATCGGCCAACGACACGTAGTTGCTACCAACCTCGCCGGCCCCCGGTTGATGGCCCGTGCGATCGTAGAACACGCCCAGTCCGTCCAGTTGCCGCTGCCACAGTAAACGCCCTGTGTAGATATCCAAGCTGCGAAGCATGTTGCCGCCTTCGATGAACAGCCTACCGGCGGCGACTTGTGGCGCGGGACCGTGGCCGTGACGTGGTAGCACCTCGTCGTTGGGTGGCCCATTGCCGAACCACAGCAGTCCCAACGGCGCTCGGGCCTGTTTGTCTTTGGAAACGGAACTGTTTGCCGCGTCGGCGTAATTGTGTGTCCAGTCGGCTGCACGCGGCAGGGCGCCCTCGCGAACCAGCATCGACCAATCGTCCTCGACCGATTGCACCTCCGCGTTGGCCAATCCAGCTTGTTGGACAATTCCGCGAAGTTGCGCGACCTTCATCGGCAGAAAGGCCCTGCCTCCGTAAGGGCGCAAGATGCGAAAGACGTTCTTGATGAATGTCATCCCGTGTTCATCGTCCGGGTCACGTGGCTCTGTCGAGACGACGAAGTCTGTAAAGTACTCCGGTAATGAACTGTCGACCGAGCCGCCTGTGAAAGCGACTACACGAGTCCCGTACATGCCTGCATCGGTCATTCGATGACGGAACGCGTCAATCTTCTTCGCATCTGGATCGACCACGATTAATTGGGACTTCGATGCACGGACCAAGCTATCCGCTGTCTGCCCGGACGGCAGACCAAGCATCACACCGTAGCCTTCAGCTCTGCTTGCAGCTTGGACCACGGCTTCCGGCAGGCCCGCGGCTACCCGCGACAGACGTGATGAACCTTCGCGTGCGGCTTCGTCTTGCGGAGTATCATCGTCGGAAAGCTCATATTTGGCCGGTGTGACCTTTTGAGCACCGTAGCAGTAGATGCGTCCCGCAGTCGTGACGACGAAGAGTTTCTCGTCGGCGGCCAACACGCTCCATGGTTCCCCTTCGAACTCGCCCTGCCAGTCTCCGACAGTGACGACTCCTTTCGTGGCCTCAACCTGCTCTTCTCCGGCCATTAATTTCAACGGATCGCCGTACACCTGCCAGGCTCGGCTGCCTTTGGCGGTCCACACGAAACCGGTCTGTTCGCCGGTGTTCAAGTCGTAGAACGCAGGCGGCACGCGCCCACCCGGCGCGACCAGACGATCGTCTCGTACGCCTAGATAGCCGCGGGGAATGAAACCGGCAAACGAGACGGCGCCGCCGTGAGGCTGCTTTTGGTAAGTCGCACCGTCGCCACTGTTCGTCCAAATGCTCGTTCCTGTCTCGGCGTCGACCGCATGTAGGAAGATGCCCATGAAACACCAAACGCTGGCCGAGAAGTAGATCTTCCCATCGTCAAGTACAGGCGCGCCACGGATCGGCCAACTGGATATCAGTCGTTCGTTGCCAAGCACCTTCCTGTCCATCGGAGCGGCTTTGTAACGCCACGCGAGCTCTCCGTTGATGGCATTCACACGGTACAGGTATCCATCGTCTGATCCAAAGTAGAGCTTGCCATCATGAACGATCGGTGCGAAACGAACGGGACCGTCAGCAAAGAAGCGCCATTTCAGTTTGCCCGAATCGGTGTCATAAGCGGTCACTGTATCGGTCACCATGGAAGGAACAAACAGCAGCTTGCCAGCGGCGACCGGCGTGTAAGACTCATCGAATCGAAGCGACGGCTGGCTCGTCGGCCAAGCCGGACGAGGCGTCGGCAATTGGCGCACCCATTGCCGGTGCATCTCTGCGGGCAGTTCGTCCGGCGTCACTGCGCTACGCGCCGAGTCGTACCGCCACTGAGGCCAATCGCCCGCATGGGCGACCGTTCCAAAGGTCAGTGCTAGAACCAGGGGACAAGCCTGACGAAGTAGAACTCCGATTCGCTGGAACGGCAACGCTTCGCTCCGAGTGTGTTGCGTCGAGTGGTTAGCAGGCATTACGCGCTCCGATAGGTTGAGTGTTCTGTGCTCCCCGTTGCTGATCGTTGTTATTCTTTGATGGGAGACTCCTTCACGAACGTTCGACCTCTTCTTCGGGGCCGGCCCGATTCAGATTTCTTCCGGCGTGGGGCCGTATACGGCAATCTCGACGATATGGCCGTCCGGGTCTTGGAAAAACACCTGATGAATTCCGCCGGCATTCACTTGGTCGAAGTAGGGAATGCCGTTCTGGTCGAGGCATTTCTTTGCCTCTTCGACGTCTTCCACTTCGAGTGCCAGATGATTGGCAAGTCCATTGATCGGCTGGCGAGCTTTCTGCGCAAGCTCCTGATTCTCGATGATGTGAATCTGGACACCATAGTTGTAGAGCCACGCGCCGCGGAAGTTGAACGGCGGCCGTTGGATCTCGCGGAAACCCAAGACATCCCGATAGAACGCTTTGCTCTCATCGGGCTGATCGGTAACTCGGGCGATGTGGTGCACGCGTTTGATGGAAAGGGTTGCCGTCATAATCAGCGTCATCCATTCTCTTGTGATTGAAAGATCTAAAACGCTGGCGAACTCGAAAGAGAATCCTATTGGCGATCCCGCGCAATATAGCAGGGCACCGCAGGAATCGGAACCGACGTTAACGCAAAGGACTACTCTTGCTGCTGCAAAGCGAGCCATGCCCTTGTTTGGTAGCTGCACGCGCAGTTGGATGATCCGTCGGGTACGAGGACCATTCCGCCGGCGGGAATCGCACTGAACCAACAGCTTGGGCGGATGCCGCCGAAGTTCTCCGTACCCACGTCGCGCGTCGAATCGAGATAGCCGAGTGTGGCGGATCGGAAAAGCATCAGATGTGTGCTGGCCGCGATCTGACCGCATCCGTAGGAACGTTCAAACTTCCACGGGACTGCTTCGCCGGTCTTCAGCTTCCACGCACCGCCTTCGGCATAGATCACTTCGCCGTTGATCAGTGGCCGGGTCTTGTGTTCGACTTTGATATCCCACAATCGAGTCCCCGTCTTGGCGTCAAATGCCGCCATTCGTCCGCCGATTTCCGATGGCAGCTTGAAGAAACCGTGTTTCACTCCTTGGTAGTACATAAGCAGCACGCCGTGTTCTTCGCTCACGGCGATTTGAGTGCCGAAGATGTCACTGTTGCCTGTCCACAGAACCGCCCCCGTCTCCGCATCCATTGCAGTGAGCGTTCCGCCGGGGTGCTCGCCGGGCCGGAGCGGAGGACGGTGCTTTCCGTTTGGCGTTGGGGCAGTGATTCGGTCGGCAGACGCCAGCGGCCGGTCGATCAAGTACACACGCCCGCCTGCGATCGCAATGGCGTTGTTGCGAATCGAATGCTCCGGTTTGTATTGCCACTTCAATTGCCCGGTGTTAGCGTCCAAGGCGAAGAACAGAACCGATTCCGGGCGGAGGCCAATCTTGTCATATCGAGGACTGACGGTATGCGCGTCGTTCAGCACTGAACCGAACAGCAGACCGTCAGCATGGGCAACGTAACCCCAAGCCCGGTCTTTGGCTGATGGATCGACCGGGGTCTTGAACTCGCGCACCTTTTTGCCCGTTTGCAGTTCAATCTTCAGGCAACGATCGTCCGTGCGTACAAAGACGGCTTGGTCGCTCAAGCAGAAGTTGCTGCCCGTATCTCCCACACCGACGTCATGGTGCACGCCGTCCCAATCTTCGAGTATTCCTTCGATGGGGTGCTTCCATAGCGTGCGACCGTTGTACGCGTCCAACGCACAGACTCCATGCGTGCCTTCCACTACCAGGCAGCCCTGGCTGAACAACGGCGCGGGCCCCTGCGCATGACGGTCGACGACTTCAAGAACACCGTCGCGATACCAGGACAATTCAAGCGGACCCCGGACAGCGTCCGAAGAGCAAATTGTGTTGGCAGGGTTGCAGTTCTGATGAGTCCAGTTGCCCGCTCCGTCCAGCGGGCCGCGACGCTGAATTCGGCCTTCCTCGGGCCTTCCGATACAGACAACTCCACCGTACGGCCGCTGCAGCCGGCTGATTTCGACGTCGTTCAACTCGTCGGTCTCGCCCGAGAGACTTCGTGCGGAAACGATCAGATTGGCGCAGAAGCGTGGGAAAGGCGGCCGAGTTGGGTCCCCATGGTGGATTGATACTCGAGTGCCGTATACGGCGGCACCGTCGAGCCTGCGACGCGCCCGGTCCACCAGCTTCGAGTCCGATTCGATTCCGATTACGCGCAATTGCGACCGACGAGCCAATTCCAACGCCAGCTCGCCCGAGCCGCATCCCAGATCGAGGCAAATCCCCGTCGCGACGCCGCTCTTTTCGATGATTTCTGCAGCGAACTTCGCATAGTCGACTTCGTTGGACGGAGCAGCCGATGGCTTTGTGGTTGGCGCGTTTGTCTTCTGGGGTGCAGGATCGCCCGTAGTCGTGCCGAAGCAGTAGACCACGCCGTTCGATGTAGAGACCACCAACATTCCGTTTGCCGCCGCCAAGCCGAGAGCGGAGCCTTCTACTTCGTGCGACCATCGCTCCTTTCCGTCGTCCAAATCCAGAACTCGTACGATGTCCGGCCCGCCACAAACGGCCTCGCTGTCGGCCGCAATGACTTCGTACTCATGTTCGTAGGACGTGGCCAGAAACGGATCGACTTCAAAGCCCAGCGCTTCTACGTCTGGCCTCGCTTGCGACAACGTGCGTTCTAGGCCCGTTTGCCGAGCTACGTTTTCGTAGGCTTCCCTGAATCGGATCTTTGTGCGGTACAGATCGCCAATGGACGGCACCTTTACGACGACCTTCTCCGCACGGTCGCTGTCGGCGGAGCCGTTCTCGAAGTTGACCTCGCAGTACTTTGCCAAGCCACGATACCCAACAGGCTCGCCTTTCCTGTCCGGTGCTTCCATGTCTGCCCAGCGGTAGGCCAGTGTCGTTGCCCCGGTCGATTGCAGGATGCCGTCCGGCAATACGCTGAAGACGCCTCGACCGGCGCGCGCGCCCAGATTGCCGGTCGCCCTTTCCAGGAAACAGCCGCCGTTGACCACGAAACGATCGGCAACCATCGCTCGCGAACCGCCGATCGAACCGTTTTGCTGCAAGCGGTAATACTCGAACTGGCCATCCGCTCGCCCAAACGCCGCTGGCACGGCGCGTCCTGTGGGGACAAACAGACGCTCTTCCGTCGCCAGCAGATACCCTTGCGGTGGGACGCCGCTGTGCGCGTTTGCTCCGCCGTGTGGTTGTGGCAGATAGAGGCTCCCTGCGCTATCGTTTGTCCAGAGCACTTCGCCCGTTCGCGCAGTCAACGCGTGCAGATAGACACCTTCGCTCGGCCAAATCCCGGCAGCATAGTAAACCGTATCATCCATCACGACGGGCCCGCCGCGTGCCGGCCACCGCGAAATCATGCGTTCGTTTCCAAGGCACATTCTCTCGTTTGGCCCGCCGCGATGTTTCCACAGCAGCGTACCATCGTCCGCCCTAATGGCGTATAGATGGCCGTCGTCGCTGGCCACAAACAGTCGATCCTGCCACGCCGCCGGTGCGAAACGAACTGGGCCTCCCGTGAAGAAGACCCAACGCGGCTTTCCGCTGCTGGCGTGAACTGCGACGACCTTGTCTTCCGCAGAACTGCCGAAGATCACGGTGTCGCCGACTATGATCGGCTGATAGGCAAAATCGAACGTGATGCGCGACGAACTGGGCCAAGCCGGCGTCGGCGCGGTTTGACTCCGGTAGACCCATCGCAATTCCAAATTCTGCGGCAGCGGATCCGAAGTGTAGCCCGAGCGTGCCGGATCGGCTCGATACATAGGCCAATCGGCCGCGATTGATGAACTGATTACCAGCGTTACGACGAACGCGAAAGCAGACCAAGGATAAAATCGTCTCATTGAGTCTCTCCGTCGGATGGATATCCTTCATTCAGGAGCAATGTCACGAGGCCAAGTCGAATTCAACAGTCTACCCATTTCGTTTCGCACGGCACTTCATCGGGTCAGATACTGTCGGACTGCGCGAGCCAAATCACGGCCGAAGGCTCGTGCACTGTCGGCGTCCACAGGGCGGCCTGCGGCGTTGGCATAGGGGATCTCGAAACTCGTGGCCAAGCGGATGTCTTTGATTTGCGTGGCCCACATTGTGCAACTCATGAGATCGCCGTAGTTGCCATGAGTATTCCAGGCTGTGCCGAACGGGAGATTGTCAGAGGTTCGGTACACGAGCGGACCTTGCTGGACTTCTTCCAAGATCTTGCCCAATGCGACTTGCTGCTGCCACATGGCCGGGTTGGCGTTGCCTACCATGTAGATCACTTCGTTATGCGATCCCCGTATCCACGGACAGTGCATATCCATGGAGATTCTCAATCGGCCTTTGGACCAAGTGGGCACAAATGAACGGATCGCCGCCACGGACGGATAGACACTGTCGCCCTTGTAGTCGCGATTGTGGTCATGGGGTTTGCGGTTCTTACCTTGATCGCCGTCCTCGACGCCGTCCTTGTCCACGAGCGGAATGACGAGCAGTTCGACCTTGTCGCGGAACCACTTGCCGTCGTCGGTATCATCCAGCACGGCGTCAATGAAACCTTCGATAGCGTAGTTGGCCATAGACTCGCAGGCGTGATGGCGAGCTGTCATGACGATTCGATGTTCGGGTTCTTTGCCGATCGCTCCGACATGAAGCCGTTCAATACTGCGGCCTTTTCGGCTCTTGCACAGCTCCTGGACGGACAGGTGAGGGTTATCGCGATGCGATGCCAGGAAACTGCGCAGGTCTTTTTCCTGATAGGGCATGGCAAAACAGAATCGGACCTCGTCCTGGTCCGCGGAAAACGCATAGGCAAACGATGCTCCTTTCACTCGATCCGCGCCGAGCCAAGACCATGAACTTCCGCCATCAGTGCTGACCGCCGGGCCGCGCACGCCCATGGGATTTCTGCCGATGAAGTGAAATGTCAGCTTTCGGCCTCCGGCGCCTCGCACGCGGTAGTTCCAGTAGAACCACCACCCGTTCGTATCGCGAAGGTCGGGGCGAACGTACACGTGATCGCCCTCGATTTTCTCGACCTCGATATTTCCGCCAGGATACTTGGCGTCGATCTCGATATCAGCTTGTGCATCTTGTGTGTCGCTGAACATAAGAGCACCCAATACCGCGGCGAGCGTCAGACCTCGTTGGTGATTCAATAAGGCGTAAATCATCTTAGTTCCTCATCATGTTGACTTGGCCACTGTGACTAATCCGCATTTGCCTCAGCAGCCACTTGTTGCCAGAACTTCTTTGCCTCTTGGTGATAGGCAAGAACATCTTCGAGCCGTTCTGAGTCGTTCAGTTTCACTGGGACCCGGCCGATTCGCTCGACGACCCAATCAAGGAAGAAATTCGCAGAACTCCGGCTCACAAAACGTTTTTCGGCCCCAACCTCGACGTAGTACGGAGCGGTTGAAGCAAATCGGAATGTGTGTTCCAGGTCCGTGATCACCCGGACCAGAAACCATCCGCTTCGATCAAACGTCATCTTACCGAGATTGATGGGCTGCGTTTTGCCGGCAATTGGCACGGTGCGCTCTGTCTTTCCGTTCCTGATGATTTCGATTGCTGTGACTTGGTCGCGGCTGATTAAGGACACTTCCACGTCGATTTCAACCGCTTTCTCGTCCGTCGAGGCGAAGACGTGTCCCGGCAATTTGCCGTTGGCCTTGGCCAAGAGCAGCGGTCCGTTGGTCACGAACGATCGACCGGCCTTGAGGCCCTGCCACCACGTGTCGTAGCTGAAATCGTCGCCACAGTGGACATACACACGGTTGTAGCCCAGCGGATTGGGCAACACGCCCGAGGCGCTTCCGGCCGACGGCGGGACGCGCAGTCCGCAGTTGAGGATGTGGTAGTAAATCTCCTGACTCCAGAAGCCGTTGCCGCGCGGGGCAGGCAGACGCTCGGTGTTGCGCGGCCGGCCCCAGGCTTCGCTTTCATACATGCGACTGCGGCACATGTGGTTGTTGGCCAAACCCACCGAGTCGATCTTCTTGCTGGCCAGCCAAACCGGAACGTCCCACCAGAAGGGCTTTTCAATGTCGATCCAGACATCGCCTTCCTCGCGTGCCTGGTTCACGAATTTCATCGGCGAAGGATACTCGCGCGAGGATCCGCTAATTGGCAAGTATCGGCTGCGATTGAAGAACATTAACGCGCCGCCCTCGCGTTCGTCCTCGCCGGCCATCACGTGGTAGTAGCGTTTGCCGAGGACCTCGATCTCGTGCAGCGGATTCAGCCCCGAAAACCCTTCCGTCCATAGGTTTCGATTGTTCCACCACGTGATCACCGGAGCGATGTGAAGATCCTCTGCCCACATCAACAGTGGTATGTCCTCGATCGCACGATGCACATGCAGATCGCCCGAATACCAACCCTCGGCGGCCAGGTCCGCGATCCGCTTCAGGCAAACCGACAACACCTTACGAGTGGATTCGGCAACGGCGAAGCTGTCGGCAAATTGCTCATACTCGGGGCCGCGTTCAATTTCGACTCGATAATCGCCAACTGGCAACTGCAGGCCAACTTTGCCAAGGCAAACGAAATGATCACGAAAAAAGGGAGAATTGCCGGCACGTTGCGGCTTTCCGTCCTTGTCGTACAGGTGAATCCGACAAGGCAACAGATTATCGGATTGGTCAACAACCTTGATTTGCACGTTGCTGTCGTCTGCTCTCGCAAGACCAATCATGCCGCTTGCGAGAATCACCGCCCAGATTACTGCTGCAAAACGCATGTCGCCCTCCTACTTCCTGAGCCGGCTTGCTTGGGTCTACGATACGGAGACAATTGTAGTCTATCTGTGATTAGACGTACCGTTTCCACAGTGTGTAGGACGAGACTATTGTCATGACTCAATTGCTGACAAACAACCCACTTAACGCTCTTGTCTTGCTGTCGGTCGCAACAGTCGCCGCTTCGTCGCTCGCTGCCGCCGACCAACCGCGTCAGTACCCCAACATCGTCTTCATCATGGCCGATGATCTAGGCTACGGGCATCTTGGATGCTACGGCCAGAACAAGATTCGGACGCCGCACATCGACCAATTGGCCACCGAGGGGACTCGTTTCACTCAGGTGTATGCCGGACATTGCGTGTGTGCCCCGTCGCGCAGCGTGCTAATGACGGGTCACCATACGGGCCACACGTCGGTCCGTGTCAACGGCGGCGGCTCGCCGCTGCTGCCGGAGGATGTGACCGTTGCCGAAATGCTGAAACGGGCTGGCTATGCCACGGGGATCTTCGGCAAATGGGGGTTGGGCGATGCAGGAACGGACGGGGCCCCGAACAAACAGGGATTCGACGAGTTCTTTGGATATCTGCATCAGGTCCACGCGCACTTCTTCTATCCGTGTTTTCTCTGGAAGAATGACACGAAATACATGCTTCCCGAGAACGAAGGAGAGAAACGCCAGAAATACTCGCACGACGCCATTGCCGAACACGCATTGGACTTCGTGCGACGTCACAAGGACGGTCCATTCTTCCTGTACGTGCCGTTCACGATTCCTCACTTCGAGCTGCTGGTGCCGGAGGATTCGTTCAGCGAATACAAGGGCAAGTTTCCAGAGCCTTTCGAGTACGTCGATCACCGAAACCACTACGCATCGCAGGCTGCTCCGCGGGCTACGCTGGCCGCTATGATCACACGCATGGATCGGGACGTCGGTCGCATCATGGCTGTACTATGCGAACTGGAGATCGACAAAGACACCATCGTCTTTTTCACCAGCGACAACGGTGGCTACCGGCTGGCTCGACCTGGCGAGGAGGATTTCTTCAAAGGCAACGGTCCGCTGCGCGGCGGCAAGGGCACGTTCTACGAAGGCGGGCTGCGCGTGCCGATGGTGGTGCGCTGGCCGGGAAAAATTGCGGCCGGCGCGACCGACGATTTCGTATGGGCGTTCTGGGACGTGATGCCAACTCTGGCTGAGTTGGCTGGCCAAGAATGTCCCGAGGGGATCGACGGTATTTCAGTGCTTCCAAGACTGCTGGGCCGGCCTCAAAACGCGCCAGATCGCTTTCTGTATTGGGAGAAGGTAACGGGGAATCGCGGCGGCACACCTCCATGGTCGCAAGCCGTCCGGTTCGGCAAATGGAAAGCCGTTCGTCAGAAGCCCAAGTTGCCTCTGGAACTCTACGACCTGGAAAACGACATCGGCGAACAGAACAACGTGGCCGCCGAACATCCGATCGTTGTCGAGAACATCGCAGAGTATCTACGAACCGCGCGCACCGTGCCGCGCATCTATCCGCCGGAGGAGCCCAGCTGGGGCTACGATCGGCTGAAGACCGGTTACGTTAAGTAGCTTACAGCGCCGTGCGCGGCCATATTCTCTGGCGACATTAGCCGGCACGCGCTAGCGTCCGGTTCTCACGCGGAAACGTTGGGCTAGCGCCCAGCGGCTAATCGGGCGGTCGGCTATTCGGTTGTTCGCGCCCGAAACAACTGAAATTCTCCGACCAGGGGATTGATGGTCGTGTCCATGACCTGCAGCCGCACGTGTTGGGCGGTCACGGGCTTGAATTCGACGCCGAAGTCTTCGCCGATCGTTGTGCCCGAGTGAAAGGTCTGCCACTGATCGCCTTTTTTCGCCCGCAGTTCGAATTTCTGGATCCGGTCATATGGCTCGTTTATCCATGCGCGGTCAAAGGTGTACGACTTGCCCAGGTCGACCTCGATGGACGCGGACTTAATTCCGGGATTGAAGGTCCATCCGCTTCTTGGATCTCCGTCAACGGCTAATTCCGGACGATAGCGCGCAGTGAGTTTTGGGTTGTGATCGTAAATGTGCGAGGCAGTTACCTTGCGACGGTACGTCAACGGCCCCCACCCCGCAACGTGTAACGGCTCAATGTCCATTGCCGATTCGTCCAAATTCAGCACGATGATGGTGTCCAAGTCCTGTTGGTGTTCGACCGGAACGTGAACCTCGATGTGCTCGTCCGTCTGCTTCAGTGTGGCCGTGCCACCAGTCAGGACCGAATGAGACACGATCTTCTTCGGAATGGCGGGCAACACCAGTGTGTCTTCGTACCATTTCAGAACGTGGACATAGATCGTCCTATCCTTACGAGTGCTGAGACAACCGAGGCCCCAAAACGGTCCGCCTGTTGTACCGTAGATGCTCTCGCCATTCTGCACCAGCCATTTGCCGATTTCGCGAAACCGTTCGGCTTGACGCGGTTCGATTTGGCCGTTCGGCATGGGGTTGGTGTTCAACGCGAGATTCCCATTGCGGCCCGCACAAGTCACCAGCACGTCGATGCATTCCTTCAGCGACTTGATCCGATCGTCGGGCTTCCAAGACCATTGGGTGCCCAGCGTCATGCAAGTCTCCCAAGGGCGTTCGAGCTGGAATGCCCCGAGGCGTTGTTCGGGAGTATCGAAATCACCGGGCACCCCGCATCGGTTGTTGATAATCAGCCACGGCTGAAGCGTACGCATCATTTTGAACAACTTGACCGTGTCCCAGTCTTCGGGTTTTCCGCCCAGGTCGAACCAGAGACCATCGATCCGGCCGTAGTTGGTCAATAACTCGCGCACTTGCCCGTGCAAGAATTCGATGTATCGGTGATGGTTCTTTGTGCGATAGTCGGGATGGTACCAGTCGGGCTGCGAGTAGTACACGATCAGTTTCAACTCAGCAGCATGACAAGCATCGGCAATGTCGGCCATCACGTCGTGCTTCCAGGCCGATTCGGCACCCGTGCTCTTGTAGTCGGTCAGCTTGGAGTCGTACAGACAGAACCCGTCGTGATGCTTGACCAGGAAGATCATGTATTTCGCGCCGGCATCTTTGGCGACCTTCACCCACCGGCGAGCGTCGAACTTGTCCGGCTGCCATTTCTTGAACAAACTGTCGTACTCGTCGACCGGTGTCGGTCCTTGACCCTCACGGACACGAAACTCGCCGCCTCGCGGCGCGCCCCGTGACCAGCCGATCTCGAGCCCCGTCAGCGTCACTGGCCCCCAGCAAACAAACATGCCAAAGCGCATATCCTGCCACGCCTCGACAATCTCCGGTTTTGCCGTGAGCATATCCCATTCGGTTGGTTTCTCATCTTCGGCACCACGGAGTACGAAATTGGAGGCCATCGAGATAACGGTGATGAGGATGATAGGCGCTCGCCGCCAACGGACAGTCGTGTCATGGCTACTCATGGTCATCGTCGACCTCCTTGAATCGAATCGCTGAAAACACCTGAGAGTGAACGCCATCGTAACATGCTGTCCTCGGCTTTCCACACCCGAGACGTCTTCTTCTTGAGTTAGCACCGACTGGACAAGCCGAACCGTGGACGCAAGGCCTGAGTGGTTGCATGGACGAAAGAGCGCATGGCACAATGGTGTGTCGAGAAAATGGGAGGTGATGATGCTTCACAATAGGTTCCGTCATGGTGGCTATCGACGCTCGTGCAGGCATATCGAGAAAAAAGCGTCTCTGGCCTTCGCCTGCGCTTGGCTCGTTCCGTTGATGACGTCGACTTCGTTTGCTGCCAAGGCACGCATTGAGCTGGTCGAATTTCGCGTCGAGCCAATGGAACTTCGCGCGGGGGAGTCGTTTACGATCCATGCGAGGGCGACGGCGACGGGTGTCAAGTTGGGGAGTTTCCTTCTACGGACGGCTGATGACGTTCGGAAGGAGGACAGGATTCCGGGGTTTCCGCTATACGCCAACGGCCGATATTACGTGGCCGAAGACGGCCGTTACTTCCTTTCTGATAACGGAAAGCTGGATGGCGATCCTCGGGAGCTGGCATTTTCCATTCGGATCAGCACGGAGGATTGGAGAGACGGCACGTACGCGTTTGCATTCTTCGCAAGTTGTCGGCCTGCGGCGGGCCCCTTTGTGGCGGCACGCCACGACTTTGCTGTGACGGTCGAAAACGACCGCGTGCGCATCGAGGACCTCGGCTCGACATCGCTGCGGATAAGCCGAGCGATTACCGCCTTCGTGGTCGAACCGACGACGATCGAGGCGGGAGAGTCGGTGAAAGTTTCGACGCGAGGTCGCGTGGGCGTTATTGCCAGCGTCCAGCTTTCAAATCCGTTCCATATCGCCGAACAGGACACCCTTTCGGGCTTCGCATACGAGACGATGAAGAAAAAGTCCTACTATCCAACCGCGGCTGATGGCGTATCGGACAACGGCGAACTGGACTGCGACCGCGGCGAAGGAAGTGTGGCGTTGGAGTTGGATACACGCGAGTGGCCCTCGGGTGTCCATCACCTCCGATTGGACGCTGCCGGACGTTCGGGCAGGACGGTGGACTACCGGACCTTCGCCATCAAGGTCCGTGGACCGGATGATGAGCTGGAAGTGACGGTGGAGAAGTCCTGGGTCTTTGCCGAGGGCACGCACTTTGGCCGCTTCGTCAAATCCCGCGACGGTGTGTTGCTGTGCGAGAACAAGCTGTCCACCGATGGCGGGCGGACGTGGCAAGGCGAGAACGGCGGTTTTGGCGCTGGGGCTGAAGTGCTTCGCGAGGGGCGGATCTTGGGCCTGGACTACCGTTGTCTGCCCGAAAAAGGCCAACAAGGCCAGTACACCGTACAACGAACGTTTTCCGATGACGGTGGACGGAAGTTTCAGAAGACGCAGGCGACAGTCAACGTCCCGGAGGCCAAAGCCGCCATGGGCCACGCCTTTCATCGCGGTCCCTTGTTTATGCGGTCGATCGTCGTGCGTGACGACCGTTCGCTCGTCGGGCTTTTTGCCGGGTGGTTCAAGAGCGACATTGCATTGTGTCCGTACGGACGCGGTCGGCCCTATTCGCGGACGTACGTGTGCGAGTCGGACAACGACGGACTGAACTGGAAATACGTAACGACCATTGGCTACGACCAGATCGGCAGCGAAGGGTACAACGAAGGTTCCATGCGGCGGCTGCCGGATGGGAGGCTCTTGACTGTCATGCGTACCGGCAGTGAACGAGATCCCCGCTGCCAGGACAATCCGATCATGTGGAGCGAGAGCCAAGACGAAGGACGCACCTGGTCGCCGCCTTGTCGTACTGGTTTGGAAGGCGCTTACCCAAGCTTGGCCGTGTTGAGCGACGGTCAAGTGGTAATGAGCTACGGACGTCCTGGAGCAATGATCGCTTTCAGTCGCGACGGCGGTCGCACTTGGACGGATCTTACAGCGGTCGATACCACACCGTATTCAGGCTACACCGACGTGGTGGAGATTGGGCCCGGACAGCTCTTGGTCGGATACGGTGCCAAGGAATACTTGGTGACGGAGACGGGCGCTCGCGAGGACCAGTTGCGGCTGGCAGCGGTTCGGTACCGTCGAAAATGATGACGATTCGAGCAGAAGGAATGGAGGTCGATATGTTGCGTTTGAAACAGGCCAGTCTTGGGTGCGCGTTTTTGCTGGTGTCGTTCTGCGCCGAGTGGGCCGTCGGCGATGATCCGCCTCCGGGCGTGGCCGATTGGTCGGACTGGCAGAAGTACCGCGATCAGGTCGTCCATCCCGCGACGCTGATCAAGCCAGAAGACCTCGCCCGGGCCAAGGAGAATGTGCGACGGTATCAGTGGGCGCAAGCCTACGCGAATCGAGTTCGCAGTTCGGCGGATAGCATTCTCAAACGACTCTCGGACGAATACGTCGAGGCCATGATCGAGCGGACGACGCCCGGCTGTATGGGCCCCTGCCCGGCGTGTCGGGCGAAGGGCCTGCCTTGGCATCCAAATGGACAATGGAATTGGTCGTCATCGCGTCCGGATCGGATCGCCTGTTCTGTCTGCAAGACCGTGTTTCCCAATAATGAGTATCCCGAGAGTGTTGAAGTCGAGTGCACGTGGGGGCGCGGGCAGAGGATTACCTTCATGGGCGGCGATACGTTCAAGTGTTTCGGCTACCTTAAGGCTCGGCCGTCTATTTCCGGCATTATCCGTGCCAGGAAGGTCTCTTATATGGCAAGCATGGCCGACTCGTTGGCCTTGGCGTATGCCCTGACCGAAGACGCTCACTACGCCCGTGGGGTGAAGGCCATCCTGCTTCGTTTTGCCGAAGTGTTTCCCGAGTACCTGGTGCGCGCCGGTTATGGATACGGCGAGTATGCCGGCATGGACCCGCACGTAGCAGCGCGGCGCATCAACAACCTGCCGGAAGACGAGCTTGTCTATCCGCCAAACAAGCCCAATCGGAAGATCTACACGGGCTATTGGTCGGCCAGCCGAATCGGCACGTCCGGCATGGACGGCGGTTGGGTCGTGCGCGTCACGCTGGCTTACGATCTGACCTGTACGGCCACGACAGATGGCATGCCAGTCTACTCGGACAAGGAGAAGAAACGCATCGAACACGACTTGCTGTTGGAAAGTGCCTACTTGGCGATATGCGATCCGGCGATCAACAACAAGTCGGTGGGCAATCGTGCCGGAGCGGCTGTGGTCGGGATGTGCGTCGGGCATCCAGGGCTGGTCCGATTTGGCCTCGAAGGCTTCCAACGTTGTGTGGATACCTGGTTTCTGCCGGACGGAGGCACATCGGAATCGCCTGCTTATGCGCTGATGACGATGAGCGGCATTCGCCCGTTTGCTTTGGCGTTTCGCGACTACTCGGATCCGCCGGGCTACGTCGGACCGGATGGCCAGAGACTCGACCACTTCAACACATGCCGCGACACCAGCTACGGCGCCTGCTGGCAAGGTCTCATATGGACGCTTCAGGGCGCTCTACGTTTTCCGCCATCGGCCGACTCGTACCGCACGACCAGCATCAGTTCGCACTTCGCGGAATTGATCGCGGCCGCGTATCCAACGGACGAGCACTTGGCACTGCTGAAGGAGATGGCGGGCGGAGACCTGTCGGGCGGATCGGCTCGTGATGCCATTTTCCTGCGCGAACCGGATTTGGCATTGCGGGACGTGGCGGCGCTGCGTTTGCCCGAAGTCGTTTTCCCTTTCCTGGCTCAAGGCTATCTGCGGACCGGCCCAGACGGTCGCGAGAGTCTGGCGATGCTGAATGCCAGCGACTACGGTGGCCATCATCACTTGGACAGTCTGAATCTGTACTACTGGAAGGACGGCCGCGAGTTATTGTCCGACTTAGGCTATCTGTGGGACCATCCAGACAAATACCAGACCTACCGCACATTCGCCCATAACACGGTGTTGATCGACGGCCGCGATCAGCAGAGGAGAGGCCGCGGTGGCAGCTTTCAGATATTCACCGCCACGCCAGAACTCAGAGTAATGGAGGCATTTTCGGACGCGTACGGGCCTGATTCGACGTATCGTCGCACGTGCGTACTGGTAGATCACGGTCAATCAGGCTCGTACTTGATTGACATCTTTCGTGCGGCTGGCGGCGTGATGCGAGAGTACATATTTCACGGGCCGGGCAATCAATACGAGATCGAAGGGCTGTCGCTTGCCCGGCCGCCTGCCACGGCAAACGCATCGTCTGGAGAAGGACCGTTGCCGTTAGACAATGCGCGGGAAGGTACGGGCGAATCTGCCTGGAGCATCGTCTGGACGCTTGACGACGGCTACGAGTTTCGCGCTCTCGCGCCTGGTCAGCCAGGAGAAACGGTCATCGTGGGCGATGGCTGGGGACAGCGAAATCATCGTAATACCGACCGCGGCGCCACGCTGCCGTATGTCGTCCGTCGACGCGATGGAGAGAATCGGATTGACGATTTCGTGTCGGTCTTCGCCGGCAATCCGGCTGATGGCCAGTTTGTCAAGAGCGTCAGCCAGCTGCCGATCGCCAACGGCAATGACGCCGGTGCCGTGGCAATTTCCGTCACCACATCTGTGGGGCTCGACATCATTATCAGCATGACGGCCCCAAAGCGGCGTGCCGTGCAGCTAGAGAATACGGAGATGGTTACGGACGGACGCCTGTCCACGATCTTCCTCGGTACGGACGGCAGGCCAGCGTGGGCTTGTTTGGTTGAAGGCACGCAACTGACCGCACCGGGCGTGAAACTGAGCTTGCCCGTGGCCACGTTCCAGGGAGAAATTCTGGACGCGCAGAGCCAATCGGGCGAGTCGTACTTCACGGTCAAGGGTGAGATCCCGGATCGCGACGTCGTGGGCCAGACATTCTTTGCCATTGACGAACGGTCTCGCCGAGCCTACCCAATCGTAGCCGTCGAGCGCACTGGACTTCTAACGCGAGTGTTCACCAAAGGCGATGGCCGTGGCTTCGAGGCGCTGCCAGCCAAACGGTTCGAAATCCCTGCAACGGCAGTCTTCGCAGGACCAGAGTAGCGTTGCGAAAATCCGCCCTGCTACGTTCATCTATCGCGGTCGGCAAACGACTCATGGCCGTTGCGCGTTGACAAGGCGTAACGTATTAGATGGTCCATGTCGTCTGTGAAGAATTCGACCGTGCCGTCAGCATACGCCGCCAGAGCACCTCCGGGATGGTTGCTGCTCCAGCCATGACAACGGATGTCGCCGGTGGTGTGCCCCGCGCAAAGACGCCATGCACGGTTTCTGTTGTTCATCGGGTTGCGCAGATTGCCTACAGCAGCAAGGGGACTCATCCAGGCCGAATCGTTTGTCACTCTCTTATCGAATTGATTACTGTTTTCGATTGGGCCGCGCCAGTGATAGTCTTCAAACACGGCGATGGTAAGTGAAGTGCCGTCAATAATCTCAGATAGTCGCGCCGAACCGCGATAGTAAAAAAGGCCTTGGAGTTGCGGCAAGTCACTGTCCCAATCACCGTTGACCCAAGGGGTGCCAGGGTAGGTGTTTCTCACAAATCGGTTTTGGCCCGTTGAATCGAAGAAGTCGGGAACGCAAGCACAATCTCTCCAGCCGCCGAAGAAATGTCCCATGTTGCCGACGTAGTCCGTGCGTGCGGCCGGCGGGCCGTTGGCATTGGCTTCACGATACCCAACGCTTTGATGGCTGTTCACGGCCTCTTGGTCGTTGGACGGACACAGCAGAAACGGGAGGACCTTCTTGCGAAGGTCAACATTCGGGATGGGATTGGGGAGTGTGTCGGTGCCCTGGTTCCCCTCCCAATCGTCGAAGTTAATCTGATTATAAAGGGCTTGTTGCTCCACGTAAGGCAGTGTGGCAACGATCCAAGAGTAATCTCTGACCCGCCAGTACCTTGTATCTGCTTTATGATTTGCATTGCCGTTGGCGAAAGGCGGCGGCAACTGGCGGCTCATGAAAGCGGGGTCCGAATTCCACGGCAGTTGCTCCTTGTACTTATCGGCGTAGCTGTGGCATGCCAAAACGAGCTGTTTCAAATTGTTGCTACACTGCGTACGTCTTGCAGACTCGCGAGCGGCTTGAATAGCCGGCAGCAGCAGGGCCACCAGAATACTGATGATCATGATGACGACTAGCAACTCTACCAATGTGAAGGCCGTCTGTCGGCGCGGTGCGAAACTGTTCTTCTGCATAGCATCGTCCCTATGACAGAGTATTGGAACCTAGTATGAAGAAGCTCAACCAGCATCCGCCGGAGCGTCTGATCAAGTTTCTCTGTTGGTCGTATCGAAACCTTCCGTTGCCTACTTCTCGTCCGCCTGCTTTAGTCGCTTTCAACGTCCTGACCATCGTCGCGGATGGCAAGTCGAAGCATTACACCAAGGTCAATGGATCCTGTGGTGAACTGAACGGAACCATCCACGCGAGCCCCTTGAATACCATCTTGATGCGCCGATTGCAGTGGGTTGTTGATACCTCGTCCGGCCTCATGAATCTCCGCGCAACCGGGCGCGCCGTTGACGCCGAGCACGTCTTTCGTGTCAGGCGCGTAACGTACTGTGGTTACGTTGAACAGATGGGCGGTCCACTGGGCAACAGTATTAGTAACACCGGCCTGGAGTGCGTTCCTGTGTCGCTGTTCAACCGTCAGGAATTCGTTCGTTCCCGTCAACCAGCCACCGCGGACGTCGGCATTGAAGTTGCCCGTGGCAAGCGGGTCGAGGTTCCAGCCGGGATCGCCGTGATACTTGGTCGTCAGTGTCCTGTCTTGGTCTCGCAACCAATCCGACTGTTCGCCGACGATGATCGTGTTGGATGTTCCATCCGAGCAGAGCGCAATGCTGGTGTGTTTACATGGTGGGAGCATACCGCTGTCTGTAAGAATCCCATTATCCACTGTCTGGCAATAAAACCGGTTACGATAGACCAGCACCGTCGTGGGTATCCCCCAGCGCCGCACGTATGGCCAAGGTCCAGGAAAGGTGTGGTCCTGCGCGATATCCGTTCCGCCTGCGATACCCGTATATGTCGGCATCAGAATCGTCCCGGTCTGGTTCTCCATCATCGGCAACGAACTCGATGGGCAACGCATGTAGCCGGGAGCGAACCTGTCCAACGGGCGGCCTGGCAGATTCGCGTTGATGTTAAAAGCGTTGAAGTGCGCCAAAGTCGAGTTCATCGAGCTCAGGTCGAGGAAGCGTCCGGGCTGCGTGCCCGCCGATATGTCGTCGTAAAGGGCACGTCGTTCCATGAATGGGAGCAATCCATACCACCACGACGGCCCGAGAACCGGTCCGGGCATGACGTTCGTAGCATTGCCTCCACCATGCATCGCTCCCATGGGGAAGACTTCGTACGTGTCGTGATAGCTCTGCAGAGCCAGACCTATGTTCTTGAGATTGTTGCTGCATTCTGTCCGGCGTGCCGCTTCGCGAGCGGACTGCAGCGCGGGAAGCAGCATTGCGATCAGGAGGCCAATGATTGCTATGACGACCAACAACTCCACGAGTGTGAACCCGCGTCCGACCCGTTCTTTCCGCATTGGGACGCTCCTTGGAAAAGCGTAACTAGTCAAAATACGACGAGTAACAGATAGAAGGGCAAATGATGGGGAGAATACCAGCCGTCACACACCCCCCTCTTAATACAAAATACAAACAGGTTTAACACCCGCTGTCAACTTTTTTTTGAAGAAACTCGAAATTTCTGAATCGAGGCACCTCGGTTGTTTGCGCGAGCAGGGCGAGTAGAATCGTGCGTTACTAAGCGCGCAGACCACAGGCACGGCCATGCCGAATTCGCCCGAGCTATCAAAAAAATCGCTGAGAAAAGACTCCGTAGCCGATGGCCACTCACCGTACGTGTCGGCGGCCGAGTCCCCATTGGAATTCTCGATCAAGGCGGTCGTAACCGGCGTGCTGTTTGGAATATGCTTCGGGGCGGCCAACGCGTATCTGGGTTTGTACGCGGGGCTGACCATCTCTACTTCGATTCCAGTAGCCGTGATGACCGTAGCGGCATTTCGCCTGCTGCGGCAGATTGGGCAACCGGGGACGATCCTTGAGGCGAATCTCTCCCAAACGATTGGATCGGCATCTAGTTCAGTGGCCAGCGGCGTAATCTTCACGTTGCCGGCGTTGTTCATGTGGGGCTTCGCGCCACAACTGCTGCAAATGACATTGCTAGCGATGACCGGCGGGTTGCTGGGCGTGCTCTTCATGATCCCGTTGCGGCGATACCTGATCGAGAAAGAGCATGGCAAGCTCCCCTATCCGGAAGGAACTGCGTGCGCCGAGGTGCTGGTTGCCAGCGAGGAAGGCGGGGCACGGGCACGCAACGTTTTCTTCGGGCTAGCGGCGGGTGCATTCTTCAAGTTCATCTTCGGGTGGCTCAAGCTGCTGCCGGCGCAAGTCAAGGTTTCCGTGCCCGGTGTGCTGAAGGCGCAAGTCGGGATGAAGATGTCCGCCGCGCTGTTCGGCGTGGGCTATATTCTGGGCCCGCGCGTAGCGTCGATCATGGTCGCTGGCGGACTGCTCTCGTCGCTGGTGATTATTCCGGCGATCGCCTACTGGGGGGCAGATCGTAGCGTTCCTCTCTTTCCCGAAACAGAGACGTTGATCGCCAACATGGAGGTCAAGGACATCTGGTCAGGTTATGTCCGCTACATCGGCGCGGGCGCCGTGGCAGCGGCGGGGCTAATTACTCTTTTCCGCAGCATCCCGGTGATGGTGGCCAGCTTTCGTATGGGCGCGAAGCAGATGAAGGAGCGGTTCGGCGCGGAACCTCGTGAAGTGCCGCGGACCGAGCGGGACTTGCCGTTGGCCGTCGTAGGTTGTGGGGCAGTTGTGTTGGCATTGGTGATGGGCGCCGTGCCGCAGGTGTTCGGGGCATCCCTGCCGCTGGGCGTGCGGCTTTGCGCGGCGGTGATGGTGGTAATCTGCGCATTCTTCTTCGTGACCGTGGCCTCGCGCATCGTCGGCCTGGTGGGCGTGACGTCTAACCCCACCAGCGGAATGACAATCGCCTCGCTATTGGGTACGTCATCCGTCTTTCTGTTGATGGGGTGGACCGACGATCTAGGCAAGGCGGCGGCGCTGACCGTTGGTTGCGTCGTCGCGATTGCGGCTTCGATCGCCGGGGATACTTCGCAGGATCTCAAAACCGGTTTTCTTGTTGGGGCGACGCCGCGACGTCAGCAGATCGGCGAACTGGTGGGCGTGCTAACGTCGGCAGTATTTGTGTGTTTGACGGTGCTGCTGCTGGACAAAGCCTACGAATTCGGCAGTTCCGAATTGCCGGCGCCGCAGGCGACGCTGATGAAGGTGGTGATCGAAGGCGTTCTGGACGCAGAGCTGCCCTGGGTTTTGGTGGGAATTGGCGTAGGGATCGCAGTGGCAGCCGAGCTTATGCGTCTTCCGTCATTGCCACTGGCGGTTGGCGTATACTTGCCAGTTTCGACGATGGCCACAGTTTTCGCAGGCGGGCTGTTGCGGTGGCTGATGGAGCGTCGGGCCGAAGGGGAAGAACAACGACTCCGTCGACGCGAACAAGGCGTGCTGTTCGGCTCCGGGTTGGTCGGAGGCGAGGGTGTGCTGGGAGTCCTGGTGGCGGGCATCGTATTCTGGCAGAGCATGAAGACCGAGCGGGGGGAAGAAGTTCAAGTGCCGCTGGAGGTAGGCCACCAATGGCTCGAACGCGTTGCAGAAGCCATCGGGTTGAGCGGCAGCGCCGCGACGGCAGTGCCGCAGATCGCCGCCGTGCTGGTATTCATCGCGTTAGCAGCAACACTGGCCCGATGCTCCCGCGGACGGTAGGCAGGACGCGTTGGCGAACGCACGCCCCGTGCCACGCTATCGCGGGTCCTGACGCTGTTCACCCGGTGTCAGTCCGTCAAGTGTCTGGAGTTACCCCCAATTCGTCGAGGCCAACATAGACAACAAGTCCTCGATCTCTGACCTCTATTCGTTGCCGCCCAGAATTCGTTGAGATTCGGCTTCTTTCCCAGCGAATTCAGGGCGGCAACGAATGATCTGGCCTAAGCGACGTGGCCCCTTTTTCGCGGCGGCAAGCCGTCGCGTCTACTTGAGCTTATTGGCCGGCAGCGTTTTCTGCAACGCAGCGACCGGAACGATCAGGTCAACGAGGAGAATTCGATGATCAGACACCTCTGTTGGGACCACACGGGCTGAGGCGGGCTCGATGTCCTTGCTCACCCAACAGTGATCGATCCTCGCGACGGGAAAGCTGGAGGCTACCGTCGCCCCCCAACCCAATCCATGCGTGAGCCAGACATCGTCTAGACGCTCTCGGATTGGGGCGAGTGAACGCGCATCCGCGCCTACGTTGAAATCCCCCGCTAGGATCGCGGTCTCTGTCTCTAACTTGGCCAGATGGTTCTCAATCTGCCGCATCAGAGGACCATACTGAGCGGTGCGCAGGGCATGCCCTGTGCGGTAAGCAACGGGGGCGTCGGCAATGGTGATGTTCCGCACAATCGGCGGCATCATGAGATGGACATTGGCCGCCAGGATTCGAGCCCCACCAGGTAATTCGACTTCAACGAACTGCCGCTTTCTTGCCCCCTGATCGTTCACGTTTCCCACACAGCGGATGGGAAAACGGCTCAGCACGCCACAGTCTCCCACGGCGATCCAATGAAATCCTTCCCACCGCTCGACGAGATCCCCCGGAAGAAACGATCGGGCCCCGCTCCCCGTCTCTTGAAGCAGACAGAGGTCGGGGGCAAACTCGCTCAGTGTCGCAAGCACATCCGATTTCTTTGACATGTGGCCGGCCACGTTCCAGATGGCCACTCTAACCGCAATGGATTCGGATGCCGCTCCCTTTCGTATGGCGTTGAATCGTTCCCGGATTTCCGCATTCTCACGCCGTACCAGCGATCGCCACTCGACCGTTGTCATCTGGAACAGGCCTACCGCGACCAAGAGAATCAGAACGAATCGGGGACGCCTGATGTTCAGGCAGAAGAGCGTCATGGGCACCAACCCCAGGCACCAGAGGAACGATGGCCAGACGACGATACATGCGCTCCACCAAGTGCGATCACCAAGCCAAAGGTAGCAAGCCAGCAATGCCGTAGCGGTCGAAAGTGTCACCCAGAACATAAATCCTTGGGCGTGATCGTTGATCATCTGCCGCACGGTGCTGTGCGGTGTCGCAGAATCAGATGAGTTGAGAGTCATCATTCAGAATTCAGGGTTGTTCCACGTCACCCGACGTGGCGACCGAAGAGAAAATTGGCCCACATTCCGTTAGCGGTTGTATTTCAGTATCGTCCCGTTCAGGTGTCTGGCGTCCGCTCTTCCTTTCGGGATAGCAGCCGTTCAAACGCGTTGCCGCCTGCCTGTGCTGCTCGCCGGGCTGCATCCAATGGCGTTTTGGTTATGGCCGATACGAGTTGGCCGCCTTTTTCTCCCATGTTGTTGGCAAGCTCCTGGATCGGCCCGGCCAACTGCGTCTTGTCTGCAACGGTAGCCACCGCCTCCTTTAGACGCGGCTGTGCACCGGCGACAATGCGTCGTCCCACTTTCGTCCGGCTTAACAGTACGCACAGTTTGAACACGATGATGGTCAGTTTAGGGTTGATACCGCACGACAACAGCAACACGGACAGGACTCTGCTTCCCTGTGATACGCCCAATCGAGTCACAACCAACGAGGCGAGTTCCAACAGCTTGTCCTGCTGATCTCCAGAAGCGTTGGCAGCCGTCCTTACCGCCTTGATCACCTGTTTGCCCGCGTCTTCAGGCCCCTCGTAGCTATACCCTTGTTTCTGCTCGGCGCTCCGAACTTCTGCCTCGAAGTCTTTTGGTTCTTCAACCTTCGCGAGTGCATCGGCAAGTAGGCTGACCGACTGGTAGGCGCCTTCGATTGCAGACACGGCGCTGATGGCACTCGAAACGTCGGCAAGGCTCGCCAGCGTGAAATAGGGCATAACAACCACCTGTGTTGAAAGGAGACACTCTGCGCTTGTGTGGTGACTATCTCATTGTAGCTTCTTTGCAGATTATCGCACGGTCTCCATGCTGGGCACTTCCTGGGTTTGGGCCGGTCTCCCGTCCGAGCATTTTTTGCCGTCCACATGGCCACGGGTGGACTCAGTCAGACCGAGGTGGATTCAGCACCGACAACAAGAAGGCCATTGAATCCGCAGCGGCATCTATCCGCTTTGCGACGGGTGTTCCCGCATCATGCCCTGCTCCGATTTCAGTGCGAATCAGGATCGGAGCGTCACCCGCCTGGGCGTGTTGCAGTGCCGCGGCGAACTTGAAGCTATGGGCGGGAAGCACTCGGTCGTCGTATTCAGCAGTAGTGAGCAGCACTGCCGGATACTTGGTACCTGCCTGAACCTTATGCAACGGCGAGTACTTTCGCAACGTTTTGAATTCAGATGGCTCATCGGACGACCCATATTCTGGTACCCATGCCCACCCGACGGTGAATTTGTGATAGCGAAGCATGTCCATCAACCCAACTTCCGCCACTGCTGCTGCGAACAGATCCGGACGTTGCGTTATCGCTGCACCCACCAGCAGGCCACCATTGCTGCTGCCGCGAATGGCCAGCTTCTTTCGACAGGTATACTTGTTCTCGATCAACCACTCCGCTGCGGAAATGAAATCATCGAACGTTTTCTGTTTGTTCTGCTTCACTCCAGCCTGATGCCATTCGCGCCCATACTCGCCACCTCCGCGGAGATTCGCCATCGCATATACACCACCCATCTCCAACCAAGGCAGGTCCCTCACGCAGAAACGCGGCGTCATGGAAATATTGAAGCCGCCGTAACCTTCCAGCAACGTCGGGCTATTGCCGTCAAGCTTCAGGTTCTTGCGGTGAGTGATGAACATAGGAACTCGTGCCCCGTCTGTGCTGTGGTAGAACACTTGCTTCGTGATAAAGGCATCCGCATCGAAGTCGACGACCGGTCTGCGATGCACAGTGCTCTTGCCCGTTTCGAGATCGAAACGATACACAGTCTTCGGCGTGACGAAGTTGGTGAACCAATAGAAGACGGAGCTTTCTTCCCCCTGGCCACAAAAACCGCCTACTGTCCCCAACCCCGGCAGCTTGATGTTGCCCACGTGCTGACCAGACAGGTCGAACACCTTGACTCGCGTCTTCGCGTGCTCTAGGTAACAGACAAAGAGTCGATCCCCGACGAGACTTGCGTTGTGGATCGCGTGCTCGGCCTCCGGGACGACCTCCCGCCAGTCGCGTTGTTCAGGACGGGAGATGTCGATCGCCATCACTCGCCTGAGCGGGGCATTCAAGTCCGTCAAGACCCAAAACGTCGAACCCTCGCAGCCGAGAACTGTATACTCGGCATCGTAGTTCGTCGCGAGTTCGCGTACCGCGGTTTCGGGATGCGTGAGGCTTTTGCACAACAGCTTATTCCTGCAGTCTCTCCCTCGCGTGACACTGATCAGCAGATGCCTGCCATCGCTAGTCACCTCGCCGGTCAAGCCACCCCTTGTGTGGTTGTCTTCCCGATAGATCCAAACATCGTCTTCCTGACGACTCCCGATCTCATGAAGGACCAGTGAACGCGTGTTGCCGTAATAGAAGCCGGAACCATCGGGAATCCACGACACCTTGGCATAACTACTCAGCTTCACCCGATCCGGCGTGTGCCGCCCCGTTGCTACCTCCATCACTCGCCAAACGCCGTGATCTGATCCGTTCGTGTTCAGCCGGTAGGCCAAGTACTTGCCGTCCCCGCTCACCGTCCAATCGGTCATGGCCACAGAACCATCGCTCGAAAGCTCGTTGGGATCTAGCAGCACACGAGGTGGCTCGCCCTCGGACTCGACCCACAGGACATCGTGATTCTGCAAGCCGGAATTGTGAAGATAGAAGTTCTGCCTTCCGCGTCTGACCGGCATTCGGTAGCGTTCAAAGCTCCAGAGTTCGCGGAGACGCTCCCGCAATTGTTCTCGTTCAGGGACTTTCTCTAAGTAGTCGAAAGCCACTTCATTCTGGCTTCGAATCCATGCCTTTGTCTCTTCGGCCTCAAGATCCTCCAGCCAACGATAAGGGTCGCGAATTCGCGTACCGTGATAGTTGTCAACGTGCCGTGAACGGCGAGCGGCGGGATAGACCAGCCTGCCTTCATCCGCGACAACGGCAGAAGGAGCTGCCGTTGTCTGGACGGCAAGAATGCCCAAAAGGACGAGGACAGGACCGCTGTGGCCGAATGCACACAGACTGCCCTTGAATCCTGATACCCGCGAGGTGCACAACATACGACTACAAATCAGTCCCACGAGTCAATCGAACCTGGATGAACCACTACACTATTGTAGCTTACGCACGGACAGCCGCACGAATGCCGTCAGACCCTCGGTTTGCCATGTGAATGGATCCGCTCTACCATGACGATAGGTGGGCGTTGGTGACGCACTCAATCATTCCAGACAGGGGAACTCGAATGAGGAGAATTGCAGCACTTTGGATTCTCGGGCTCGTTGTGTCCCTCACTTCGTTAGCCTCCGCGGCCGAGTGGCAAGTGGGGACGGCGCGGGTCGATGTCACGCCGACCAAGCTGCTTTGGTTGGCTGGCTATGGTGCCCGAAAGCACCCGGCGGAAGGCACGCTTCATCGGCTATGGGCCAAAGCGTTGGTGATCGAAGACCGTCATGGCCGGCGGGCGGTGATCGTCACGACGGACCTGATTGGCGACAATCTCGGGCGGGAGTCGGTCAACGAGGTTGGGAAACGCGTATACCAGCGCACAGGCATCGAGCGTTTCAGGATTCTCATCAACTTCTCGCACACCCATTGCGGACCAGTGACCCGCGCGGGCGATGGAGCGTTGGTTACATACCCGCTGGACGACCAACAGCGTGCGGACGTGAACGCGTACACACGGACGCTTGAGGACAAGCTGGACCGACTGATCGAACGAGCGTGCGGCACGATGCGTCCGGCCAAATTGGCATACGGCGTGGGCAAGGCAACTTTTGCAGCTAACCGCCGCGGGCGCTACAATCCCGATGGACCGGTCGATCACACGGTGCCGGTGCTGCGTGTCACCGATGAAGACGGTCGGCTGGTGGCAGCCTTGTTCGGCTACGCCTGCCATACGGCGACTTTGGGCGGCAGTTTCTATCTGTTCAACGGTGACTACGCTGGTTTTGCACAAACGGCCTTTGAAGCATCACATTGTGGCGCGATGGCCATGTTTATGATGGGCTGTGGTGGAGACATCAATCCGGCACCCCGTGGCACGGTCGAGTTGGCCGAACAACACGGACAGTCGTTGGCCACAGCCGTCGATAAGGTGCTGGCCGAGAAGATGCATCCGGTCAAAGGCCCTCTGACCGTGGCGTTTGGACGGGTCGATGTGCCGTTCGTAGATCCTCCCACGAAGGAAGACCTCCTTGAGCGGCGTGGGGAAGGAAACTCGTACGACCAACGACTGACAGAGGTTCTGCTGAAGCGGCTCGCCGATCGAGGCTCGATCGAAACATCGTACCCATGCCCAGTGCAAGTGATCCGGTTTGGGGACGACCTTTCCCTCATTGCCTTATCCGGCGAGACGGTCGTTGACTATGCATTGCGGCTACGAAAGGAATTCGAAGGCCGCCGGGTATGGGTCGCGGGATACTCGAATGAAGTCTTTGCTTATCTTCCGTCGGAGCGTGTGCTGGCCGAGGGTGGCTACGAAGGCGGCGGCGCGATGAAATACTTCGGTTTCCACGGACCGTTCAAACCGGGAGTGGAAAATCGCGTTGTGGGCTTGGTCAAGAAGCTCATGAAGCGCTAACACTCTCTAACGAGTCTGCTTTCCTTTGCAATAGGGAGTTCAAGAATGAGGATTCGACCAATAGCAATGACTTTCAGCCAAAGGGGCTGGAAAACGGGTGCGCCGGGCATAAACTGAGGGAGCCAGTCTGTACTGTCGAGTGTTCAAGGATGGCAATACGACAGTCCAACTAACGCTCTCGAGGTTGGTAAGGCGGACTTCCAAGTCCGTCCTACAGGATACGTAGGTCATGCTGTGCATGACGATAACCGGATGCTCCGTCAGGCATTGCCTGACCTGCGATTTCTGCGATCGAACCAAACGCGGAGAAAAAAATGGATTTCGAATTCGACCTACAGGAAATGCTCGGCTTCCAGCGCGAGGCCGCGCAACATAT
>CAZUAH010000009.1:55263-69947 GCA_964617665.1 uncultured Pirellulaceae bacterium | reverse complement strand
GCGTCTTGAATTACGCAATCTCATCGTGAGTTCGCTCCAAAGTACACAGCGGCCAGGTTGGGCTGTTTAGTCCACCTCAAGAATATCGGTTTCATCCTAGTCGCAAATATCGGGAGCGTAAAGGAATTCGCCAAGGAAGGGCGGTGCCAACCGTTGCAGACGGCACCGTTGTCGTGACCTGCCGGTCGTTCGGGCCGAAGGAAACAGACTCGCTCGACCAGCACGGATGAGGCCCACCGCGGTCGCGGCGTTACGTCGTGAACGTAGAGCTCTCGAGTGCCGACCGAATGTGGCCGGTCAGTGTGGCGATCTCTTCTTTCAGGCTGTCCGTTGTCTTGCGTAGCTCCGTGTCCCCTAGGCGGCAAACGCCGTGACGGAACCAAGCGTCGGCCTCCGTACGTAGCGATTCGACCGTTGTATCCTTATCCCACTCGCTGGATTCGACGTCGAAGCCGACGTCAATAGTGCCCGAGAACTTCACTTTTACGCGATCCCAATAGGTCTCGGTGCGTGTGCGCGAGGTTGGTCTCCCGGACGAATCGGTCGTTGTCTCACGGCGCGTGCGGGTCTTCTTGACACGTGTCGCGCCCTGGCCGCTTAGTTCCACTCGGCCGCTACCCTGGCCGCCGGCTGTGGCGAAACCAGCAGTTATCGCACCGGCCAGACTATCCAATGTTCGATCGATGTCCGCGTTCACTGCCCCCATTTCGCCGAGCTGCAACAGCGCTTGCGACTCTGCTAGGGCGTTCCTTAGACGAGTCACGCTTTGCCTGAAGTCGGTGTTTCCAAGTTGTGCGGCGAGCTGCGGTAGTTTGTGACGCAGGACGGTGGGAGTCATCGCACGGACAGACCGGTGTATCGCATTGTCGATCGCTTCGTTCTGTTCAGCCGTCTCGGATTCTGCTATTTCCTTTTCTCGTTCCAAGTAATTGATGGCGAATTCCAGGTCTTCGATCGGCGCGGTCAAATGTTCGAGAGCACGCTTCTGCTTTGTCCACACACGCGTCGCATACTCAAACTTCTCCCCGATCTTCTTTAGCCCTCGTTTGAAACCGTCCAGCCGTTGGCGAGCCGCTTTGACGCTTGGTGCATCCGACGAGAAGATGCTGCGAAGCCGAATTCCCATCCTGCCCCAGAAACTGGCCAGTGTCCGCTTCAACCGGTCGTGCTTTCGGACCATGCTGTCCAACTGCTGCTTTGCATCCTCCAATTGCTTTTCCGTCTCCGCGACTCGTGACTGCTGATGCTCGATCTCGCTGTCATGCTGGGTTCGCAGAACATCTCGCTTCTCACAAAGCTCCTTCAATCGGACGACCAGGGTCTCAATCGTATGTGATGCGTACTTGACGCGGCGATAGCTGGCAAGCACCTCGTCTGCCGTGGGTCCGAAGAAGGCGTTCATAGTCGTCATTCGTCAAAGACCTCTCGGCGATCAGCGTTCGGCATGCAGTTCGATGAAGTCGCGTTCCAACTCCGTGCGAATGAAGTGGATATATTCGGCGACTATTCGGCGTCCAGCGACTGCCATGGCAGACAGCATCTCGCGTCGGGCTGTCTGTTCGCCGCACAAAGCCCACGATTCGGCGAAATCTGCGACCTGCTGTCGGAAATCGCCAGGGGATTGCCATTCCATCTGGTCGACTGAGTATGACGCTTGCCCGGTTCCTGAGCCTGTGGCAGACCCGCTCGCTCCCGAATAGCCCCCAAAGAAGCTGTGGTCTTCCTTGAAATGAAGTGAGCCATTCAGGCGTACTGGAGTTTGCATTTCGACGTCAACGACATGAAAACCGGACGCAATTGCCGAGCCTAACGCGTCGGTGGCTTGGCGCGCTAGATCGACGGCCTCATCGGATTCGACATCGGCCTTCTTAGATTGGGAAAGTGTGCCGTCAAGCTCGCTCAGAGCAGTCATGAGCTCAGTAACGCAAGCATGAAAATAGGCTCCGTCTGCGGACATCACACCCAGTTGCTTGAGTCTCGCGTCAAGCTCGTCCTGCGGCAGGTGCCGGACTATCCGAGTGATGCGTTCGTTGATCTCCTCACTAGCCTCCCGCACCAATTCCCCGGCGGCGTCCGTGTCGGCCGTCGAGCCTTCGGCCGCGGCCTGGAGCCTCTTGCGCGGCTCGGTCAGTTCGGCGTGCTGCTCGTTCAATTCCGAGATCCGGTCGCGAGTTGCCGCCGTTTGTTGTTCCAGCTTTCGCAGGGCAGCCTCGATGTCAGAACGCAACTGCTGATTCTTCTTAGCCTTGTCTGGCCAGATCATGCTCGAGACGTGATGCCCGATAGAATTGGCCTCAGCCTTAACACGGTTGAGTTCCCTCCGCGCGCGGGCTGCGGATTGTTCCAACCTGAGGAGCTTCTCTTTGGCGGCGTCAATCTCGTCCTCGCACTGGGCGATGTCATCGTCTTTATCGGCGCGACGGAAACCAAGCTGTTGCACGATCTCGTGATGATCGCGTTCCCTGATGAGCAGCTTCTTCTGTTGCTCGTGCAACTGCTCGTATGCTCGCTGTACGTCTGGGAGTTGGTCCTCGAAGAATGCCTGCATCCGCCGCGCCGACTCCCACGAAAACCCGTCAGGGACGCCGTGCAAGAACGCATCGACCGGCAGTGGCTCGATCTCCGCGGTAGGCTGCGTCGTGGGTTCGACGACGATTTCGGCGGTAACGATCTCCGATGGCCCGGCGGCAACAATCTCCGTGACCTGCTCCCAGGGTGCCGATACTGGTTCCATCTCAAACGAAGCTGGCGATTCCAGAACCTCTGCCATGGAAACACTGGGGATATCGTCGACAGCTACATCCTCACCACTTTCCTCTTCCATCTCCGAGTCGACTTCGTCACTGACCGGCTCGTCGGGGAACGGTTCTTCTTGTATTTCGTCCGGCGTAGTTTCGACAGGAGCGGGCGCTTCCTCCTGTTCCTCGTCTTCGGGCTCGACGGCTGCATCCTCTACGTCGGGCAACTCGAGCCCGATCTCGGCTGGTGGTGGTGATGGCGGCGGTTGAGGAGGTGTTCGTGGTTCCCGTTCGATCGCCTCCAAAGCCCGTTTCGCAGCATCGCGGACCGAATAGGAATCGTCCTCCGATAGCATCTGCAGCGGCTCGATGGCCCGAATATCGCCAAGTTTACCCAACGCTGCTGCTGCATCACGTTGGATGTAGTCATCATCGTCAATTAGAGCCTCGATCAAAGGCTCGACGGCGCGATAGTCGCGTTTTCGGGCTAACGCCGAGACGACTTCCCTCCGTAAGTACTGGTCTTCGTCCTTCAACAACGTAGCCAAGGCCTGAAACGCGCGATCGTCGTCGGATCTACCCAAATCAGAGACTGCCATGCGTCGCCCAAACGAGCTGCCGCTGGCGTCGGTTGCCGTCTGGATAAGCTCTTCAAGTTCTGCCATTTCGGGGTTCCCGGTGTAATGCTCGTCTACACTCAACCATGCACTGTAGACAGCGCAATGTCAACTTGTGCCGCTAGTCTGAATGTTTCACGTCCAGGTAAGCACTCGTGCAGAGGTCTTTCATCGTTATTAGCCGTTTTGGCGCTAGCCACGGTTCCTTCAATTGGCAGAAGACTTCTGCACGAGTGCTCGATTGCGTGACAGACTCTCGTAGCCACGTTCGCCATAAGGTGGTCGTAACTCCAGACGGCGTCTCACGTTCTGGCGAACGTGGCTACGGATGGATGAAATGTCGGAGGGAGAACAACGTTGGATTGAGGCGACTTACCCCGTTTGACACTTGGGACACCAATAGGTTGTGCGACCCTGGTCGCCTTGACGGCTGATTTGGATACGGGTACCGCAAACGAAGCACGGCTTGCTACGACGGCCGTAGACCCAATGATTCTGGCGATCCAAGCCAAAACGGGTACGCCGAGGATAGCCCTCCAGGTTCTTCGACATCAGATCGAGGGCCAGTTTGACGATCTGAAGGACTTCATCGTCGGATAACTGGGAGACGGGAACGAAGGGATTTGTGCGGCAGAGAAACAACACCTCGGACTTGTACACGTTGCCGATACCGCACACGATCGTTTGATTCATGACGGCTTGGCCAATCGGCGTTGGGTCGTGAACGCGAAACCGCGCCAGGGCTTCGTCGTAGTCGAAGTCTTCGTCAAGAAGGTCCGGCCCCAGCCTGCTAATGTGCGGATGCCTTCGGAGCTGAGTCGCCGTGAGCAGTTCGAGCGTCTTGGGGCTGAAACAAACGAATACGGTGTCTGGAACGTCAATCACCACGGCAGCCGATTTTTCGGGCTTCTGCCAGGGCTGCCCAGGCTGATAGATGTGCCACGATCCGTGCATCCCCAGGTGCGAATGCAGCGTATGCCCGTCGTCTATGTGCTGCAGAAGATGCTTCCCTCGCGATTCGACGGCGGAAAACGTTCTCCCAACAAGCGACTCGACGGGAAGTGTCGAATCACGGCATCTGGCAGCCGTGACAGTCTGGCCTTCCATCAGCGGTCGCAGCCGAGTGGCCGTTCGATATATCGTGTCCCCTTCGGGCATCTATGCTGGATTCGTGTTAGAACCGACGCCGGGCCGAGTGCTATTCCGGACTATTCACGTAGGCCGGACCGAGGTCGCGAGACCGTGCCGTAGCGGCGCAAACCGATTTGTACCCGAACACGCGTTGTGCCGCAAAGGCCGATGTAATATGCGACCGACGTTCCGGCACAGCCACGGTTTGCTTGATACGGCCTACAAACCCCTGAGGCACCAGCCGGGGAGGGTTTTACTCTTTCGACGACAGTATCTTGACAATCTCTTCCAGTTTTGGGATTAGCTCATTGACCTCGTTCGCGGCGTTCTGAATGTTGTCTTGGTGGTATTTGACACGTTCCTCGTCCCACGCGGGCGGTTGATGCTGTTCTCCGTCCATTTGCGAAAGCAACTCGGCGGCTTCGTTCTGCAGATCTCCAAGCATCGACAACACTCCGCCGGCCGCTGGATCTCCGCCATCCATCATTGAAGACAAATCGCCCAACACGCCTTTCTGTAGGCGTTGCGAAAGTCCAAATGTTTGCAGCATTTGGTTGGCCGCTTCCAGCGGCGTCTGCCCCTCGAAGTTCTTGACATCCGTTCGCGCGCCGAGCTCAATCATTCGTCTGAGTACGTCTGGATCCCACGCCATGATCGCCATGAAAACCGGTGGCAAATACGGATCCGGAAAATCATCAAGGCGGACACCGCTTGCGATCAGCTCTTCCGCTAGTCCCGTGTTCCGACCGACCAGGGCCTCACAAAGCCGCACCTCATCCGGCATGTTTTCAAGGGCAGCTTGCTCGGCCGCCTCGGCTTCAGCCTCCCTGACTGATGCAATCGAATTGATAACTGCTCTTCTTGACTCCTCGCGTCCCGAATCCTCCAGTGGTGGCAGACCAGTGTACGCGGGGTCGGGACCGGCCATTACTGTGTCGTAGGTTCCAATGTCTAACACGGCGTCTTTCCAGAGACAGATCCCCAATCCGTGTTCCATCTCCCAGTCGCATCCGCCGGTAAGCGACATCCATGCGAAACCATCTGCACTGTCATGCTCGACGGCGACCTGCAATTGATCGACCTGCGGCGTTACCTGAGCAATCGTCTGGACGTTCGCAAGTTCCTCAAAGAAAATCGGATCCTCGCTGTACAGGTGCTCACAGTATCGGAGCAATTGGCGCAAGACCTCCTGAAAGATCGCTACCTGATGTTCCAGAAAGTATGACGCGGCCGCCTTCTGTTCTTCGGTTACTTCGGCAGCCGAGCCTTCGCCGTCCATGTCATCGAAATTGCGCGGACCAACGATGCGGATCTTGGGCTCGATACTGAGATTCAAATCGCGCGGCGGCTCGAAGTCAGCCACCCACGCGTCCCCCGATCGTTTCCAGGTCTTGCCTCCGAATTCTGTGGTTCGATCGGCCATGAGACGACACTCCTCGTAATTGACTGTTAGCGATATGGCGCTGCTGCTATACAAATGTCCGCCACGCCCAGATTCTGATCCTCCGAAGTCCAAATCACTTCTGTGTGATCATTTGTCAATGCCTCCGCGGTGCAGATAGCCCCGGCTAGTAGCCGAAAAGCCGGCCGACAGTAAGACGTCTGACACCTCGGATTCGCTGGGGTGCACACCGTCGACTTTTGCCAGATACACTGGTCGGCCCGGCTCGGCCATCTCGGCCAGTGCGCGAATAAGGGCCTGACGCGACTCGGAGCGGTCCGGCTCGGATTCCGGCAAGAACGTCAGCAGTTGCTGTCCTGTACGGCCGAGGTAGCCAATCAGTACTCCTCGGCGGATGATAACTCGCGCACCGGCTACGCGTTGGAGACGCGATCGCGTCTCCTCGGATTGAGGCCAGCGCAAGGCCGCGCCGTACGGGTTGGCTGGATCCGTAGCCGCCAGGACGTACACCTCTTGCTCGGTTTCCTTGCCTGAGTTTTGGATCGTGCGCAACCGGTCATCAGCTCCCGGCGCGGCGAATTGCGCGGCCCCAAGTCCCGCAACAAAGTAGCCTCGACGGATCTTGCCCGATTCCTCCATCGCTTTCAGCACGGGATAGAGACCCGCGAAGCCGCCAGCCACACCCTCGCTTGTAACCATCTCCCTTGTCAGTATCCCGTAACGTTCGATCAATTGCTTCGCAATTGCCGTCTGCCGCTCGGTGGCCGTTGGCGTCGTGGGACCCGGCGCGACCAACAGCGACCATCGACCCTCGGAGCCAGCCGTTTTAGCGATTCGCCTCGATCGGAAACCTCGGCGAACGCGTCGGTTCCGACGACTCTCTCGTTTCTTGACGCGGCTCAGGGATCGCAACGGCGCCAAGGTGTCGTTGCTGACTTCGCCGGCCCAGACCAGATCCCACAGGGCATCGAAGATGTCGTTGCGGAATCCGCCGATCGTTTTGACGATATCTTCAAAGAACAGCGCACCACGCTCGGCCAACAGGTTGCGCAGGCGTGCGTGAAGGTCGCCTTCTGCTTGTCCGGCCTTCGGCGCCAAATGAAACAGGTGGTCCGTCAGGTACACAGCGATCCGTCCGTCGCCCGTCCCCAGCCCCTCGAATCCGCGCCACACGATTTCACCGGCTGCGCACAATTCGTCCAAATCGCTAGGGCGATAGCTGCTGACGCGTCCGGGCAGGATATCCCGCTCCAACGCCGAGGCCGGAAGCGGAAGTCCCTGCAACTGCTCTATCGCGTCCAGCAGAGCGTCCAGTCCTCGTGCCGGTCGAGCTATTCCCTGCCAGTGAACCTGAAAGCGAGCCAGCGTTTCCGGCGTCACCGGCTCGACCTGTTTGCGAAGCCGGGCCAACGATTTTCGCTTCAGCGTTCGCAATACTTCCGCATCGCACCAGTCACGCCCACGCCCGCCAGGCAAGAATTCGCCTTCCAGCACGCGATCCCGCGCGGCCAGTTTCTCCAGGGCCGCACGCACCGGAGCGACTCCCAAGCCAAACCGGGCAGCGACGTCGTCCGCCGCGAACGGTACGTGCGTACGCGCATAACGCGACACCAAATCTCCCAGTGGGTCCTCGACGCTCTCCAGGAACGCATCAGGAAGCCCCAGCGGCGGCATCACACCCAGAGCGTCGCGGAAGCGAGACGCATCTTCCGCGGCGGCATAGCGGCAATCGCCAGCTACTCGTACTTCGATGATGCGACGACTCTTTTGTAGTTCGTCAATCCAGCGATTCAGATCGCGGCCATCCACGGCCGCCGGGTCACAGCGCACTGCGAGTTCGTCTAGTCCCAGATCCCCGATGTGCAGCAACAGCTCGTGCACAGCGTCAGCATGCTTCGCACGGTATCGGTTGTCCAACCGTTGGAGCTGCAGCGCGAGTTCATCCACAACCGTCGCATCTAGCAGTTCGCGTAATTCAGCATCGCCAAGCAATTCGCGAAGCTGAGCGTGATCCAAGGCCAATGTCTGGGCGCGTCGTTCAGCCAGTGGTGCGTCGCCGTCATAGATGAAATTGGCCGTGTAGTTGAACAGTAGCGACGATGCAAACGGCGAAGCCGACTTGCTGCGGACCATGCGGACGCGAATCGCTCGATGCTCGACGCCCTGCAGTATGCTTGTCAGCCCCTTGATGTCGAACACGTCGCGGAGACATTCACGGTATGTCTCCAGCAGGATTGGGAAATCCGAGTATCGCGATGCGACCGCTAAGAGGTCGGCTGCGCGGCGACGTTGCAGCCACAGAGGCGTGCGTTTGCCGGGGCGACGCCTTGGCAACAAGAGTGCCCGTGCAGCGTTTTCGCGAAAACGGGCAGCAAACATAGCCGTGGAGGCAAGTTCGCGTACGAGCAGGTCTTCGATTTCGTCGGAGCGCGGTATCAGTAGTTCGATTGGCGGCGGTTCGTCGGACTCCGGCAGCCGGAAAACTAGGCCGTCGTCGCTCCACATCGTGTCCACTTCGCCGGGCGTTTCGGCTCGCAACCTGCCCGCCACGGCCATCGCCCACGGTGCATGGACGCGAGCCCCGAACGGAGAAAGCACGACGATCCGCCAATCGCCAACCTCGTCCAGAAAGCACTCGACGACGATTGTTTTGTCGCTTGGCGCTTCTTCAGTGACTTCGACTTGCTCGTGGATGTAATTCAGCAGGTTGTTGGCGGCGCGTCGGTCCAAGCCGTGATCGTGTGTCAGGGACTTCTCGGCCTCGTCCCGCGGTTGGTCAACCAGCCTTCGCGTCAAGCGCCCAATCGCTCGACCAAACTCTAGCGGTCTTCCAGGTCCGTCGCCCTTCCAGAATGGCATCTTGCCCGGTTCGCCGGGTGCCGGCGCTACAAGTACGCGGTCGTGCGTGATCTCCAACACGCGCCACGAAGACGCACCCAGCAGGAAGACGTCGCCCGCGTGCGTCTCGAAGACCATTTCCTCGTCCAATTCGCCCACGCGACTTCCCGTGCCACTTCCATCGGCCAAATAGACGCCATATAGCCCTCGATCGGGAATCGTTCCGGCGTTCAAGACAGCGACCCGCTGGGTCCCTTTCCTAGGCGATACCTCTCCCGACAGGCGGTCCCAATTGATGCGAGGGCGGAGGCCCGCGAAGTCATCCGAGGGATAGCGGCCGGCTAGTAGGTCGAGTACTCCTTCAAACGATGATCGCGGCAACTCGTAAAAAGGCGCCGCTCCGCGGGCTGTCGCATACAGTTGCTCGACGGAAACCGGCCCCATTGCCGCCATGGCCACCAGTTGCTGGGCCAGAACGTCTAGGGGATTCCGTGGATAGAAGGTCTCTTCCACTTCGCCGTTCATCATTCGATCGGCGACCGCGCTACACGCGAGCAGATCTCCACGGTATTTTGGAAAGACGATCCCGGTCGACGGGACGCCGACTTGATGGCCGCCGCGGCCGATTCGCTGGATTCCCGAAGCAATGGACGGTGGCGCCTCGATCTGGATTACCAGATCCACCGCGCCCATGTCGATCCCCAACTCCAGCGACGACGTCGCGACAATCGCTGGCAGGCTACCACGCTTCAGCCGATCCTCGATGTCCAGGCGTTTTTCCTTGGCAATCGAACCGTGGTGAGCCAATGCCAGTTCTTCTTCGGCTAATTCGTTGATAGCTGCGGCAAGACGTTCCGCAAGCCGTCGGCTGTTGACAAAAATCATCGTCGAGCGATGCTTGCGGATCAGATCGACGAGCCGCGGATGGATCGAGGGCCAAATCGAGGGAGTCGTCGGGCCGGCCGCTGCCGGTCCCGCCTGGATCTCTGGGTCGCCCAGTCGCGCCATATCTTCGACGGGGACTTCGATCTGTAGATTTAACTGTTTCTTGCGGCCCGCTTCGATGATTTCCACGGGACGAGATCGCGGCGGCTGTTCCGGATCGCTAGTCGCCTCGGCACCGCCCAACAAACGAGCCACCTCCTCGAGCGGCCGCTGCGTGGCAGATAGGCCGATCCTCTGCATTGGCTTGCGTTCGGGATCATCGGTCCGGCGGAGGCTCTCCAGGCGTTCAAGGGACAGGAAGAGATGCGACCCGCGCTTGGTGCCGACCATCGAGTGGATTTCGTCGACAATGACGGTTTCGGTCGTTCGTAGTATATCGCGTGCTCGCGACGTCAGTATCAAAAAGAGCGACTCGGGGGTCGTTATCAGGATATCCGGCGGCTTACGATTCAATCTGTAGCGTTCCGACGACGGCGTGTCACCGGAACGCACGCCGACAGCCGGTGGGTGGTATTCTAGGCCATCGCGCTCGGCGATCGCTCGAACGCCCACGATGGGTGACCGCAGGTTACGTTCGACGTCCACGCCTAATGCCTTCAAAGGCGATATGTACAGCACACGAACGCCATCGGAGCCATCATCGGGTCGCGGGCCGAACATGATCCGATTAATCGCCACCAGAAACGCAGCCAACGTCTTGCCTGAACCGGTCGGAGCCAACAAGAGGGTATTGCGACCTTCGGCGATCGAAGGCCAAGCTTCTGTTTGGGCAGGCGTGGGCGCATCAAACGCCTGAGTGAACCAACGGCGGATGGTTGGATGGAAATGCCCCAAGGGCGTATCCAGGACGTTTTCAGCAACTGTCGGCATTGGGTAGCCGTTCGTAGTGCCGCCGTTGGGCGGTCGATACGACAATCTCAGTTTCCCAGTCCTTCCGCCCGAAGGCGGGACTACGGACCTTTGGCCAATGAGAAGCCGTGCGGTTCAATCTTCCAGTTCTGCCACTAGATTTTTCAGATAAGCGATACTATCGGCGACAAGCTTGTCCTCGTCCCGGTTGTCCTTGTGGTGGTCCGATTCGACGGCCAGGACGCCGGTGTAGCCGGCCTGCTTCAATTCTCGCGCGACTCCGGGAATGTCAATCAGTCCCGTGCCGACCGGCACGGACGAGAAGAAGTACCATTCCTCGGGCCGGACGTGGCGGCACGCGTCGACGTCTTTTGTGTGCGTGGCGACCGTGAATGGCGCCAACCGCCGGGCTGCCGCCACGGGATCCTCCATCATACGAAGCGTGTTGCCGGTGTCGAAATTGACCTTCAGCGCGTCGGAACCAACGCGTTCGAGGATTTGCTGGATCTCCTCCGATGTGTAGTCAATGTGGTTCTCGATTGCCAGCACAACGCCGTTGTCTTCCGCGATCTTTACGCTCTCCTTCAGCATCTTGACGATGGCCTCGATCTGCGGTTCGTGCGGTTCGTTGCGAAACATCAGTGACGAAGCGACGATCCGCATGATGTCCGCGCCCATGAATTCGGCCCGCGGGATCAGATCGTTCATCTCTCGCCAAGCTTTTTCGTTTCGGCCAGCCTCCAGCCCATCGGGATGTCCCCACGCGAGCACACGTTCCATGCCTCGGTCGTCAAGAGCGGCTTTGATGTCCGACAGATAGCCCGGTTCGAGACTCTCGAAGAAACACGATTCTAGCGAAACGCCATCGACCTCCAATTCGGCCGCTCGATTGACGAAATCCTGGAACGTCCAGCGGACACGGGGATCTTCCTGGTCCGGGTAGACCTCGCCGAAATATCGGTGGTAGCAGTAACTGTCGATGCCAACTTTCATTGCTAGATCTCCTGAATCTCCAGTCCAAACACCTTGCCCAGGAAGCGGATGTCCACCAACTGATGCCCAACCAGCAACAGGTAGTGATGCGAGGCCACCGAGTCCATTAGCGCACGTCCGTCGCGGACCTTGAGCACGCCGCCGTTCAGACAATCGGAATCCGGAAACTGAGCATAGGAGCTCAAAGTCCCTTCGGTGACCGTCATCTTGTCCATTGTCGAGTGCAGCTTGGCCAAGGTGACGTCGCCGGTCGGCAGACGCGCGTCGATTGCCGTTGCATTGTCGTCGACGATGGCCAGCACCTTCTTCCGAAGCGTCCAGTCGGTCGCGAATGACCTTGGAATGACACCCACATACCCGCAGTGCGCCACGAGGATGTGGTTTTCGGGCTCTGCATCGACATCGGGAAAACCTTCAATGCGTTCATGCTTCAACGCGGCGTTCCCGAGCAGAAACGGATAGAGATTGGTCATCATGATCGGGGCGTCAAGCGACTTGTGCAGCACGTATTTGGTGAGCATCGAAAGCGTATCGGCTTCGCATCCCCAGATGAGGCCTTGTTGCTCGTAAAGCAGGTTCCACGCAAGGCACGGCGTCGTGTCGCTGAAATGCGACTCGTTCAGGCAGTTGATACCGGCCCCACGAATCGTCTTGTCCCGATCGAGGTCTCGCTTTACGGCCAAGTACAGTTTGACGGCGCTGATCGCAGCATTCGTTGAAACGCCTTCGGTCGGTTGCTGCATTTCCTTCCAGGCTTCTTCCGCTTCCGCATCGGGAATCTCTTTCGCCGCGGCCCCCAAGTCGCGAAAGCTCTTCTTGACAATCCCGAGCCCGAATTTGTCCGCCATACGCTGCGAGCATTCGTCCTCCCACCAGTAGAACCGTTTGAAGATGGGTGCCTGAAAGCCCTCGCCCGGATCGTCTTGATAGACCAGGAACTTCGTGTCCTTCAATTCCCGCTTGACGCCAAGTGCGGCGCATATCCGTTTCGTCTGTTCGAGGTTGTAAGGGGCGATCGTCTCGACACCGCAGCCGTTCAAGTACTCCGCGATCTCCCAGTCCCACATGGAAAGCGTGCCGAACTCGCTGGTGACGAACAAAATCGGCAAGTCGATCGCTTGGAACGCCTCGGCCTGCCGATATGCCTCGCCCAGAAGCTGTGGGAACAGGACCGCATCGGCCTCCGGCAGAGGTGATCCGAGTGCCACCGGTTCCAACAACTCCACGTAGTCGGCCAAGAGTGAACGAAGGGCCTCCAATTGGACGCCGAAATCGTCGTCCCTGCCGGGATCGAAATACAAGGGAACAAGTCGTGCTTTCATGGTCTTGCCCTTTGTTCAAATCGACACGCTAAAATCCACGGTGTTCGGGAGGGCGAGGCTCCTGCCGAGCCGCGCGTAGGTGCCGAAATCCGGCTCAGCAGGAGCTTCGCCCTCCCAATGCTCGGTCGCCATCCGGCGATTCCTGCCGCTGGCTACCCCAACAACTCACGAACCTTGCGGCAGTTTTCGGTGATCTTTTCCCAACATCCCTCTGCGATATCGTCTTTCTTCGCCAGCCAGGTGCCGCCTGCGGCCAAGACCGACGATTCGCCGAGGTAATCCATGACATTATCCAAGCTGACGCCTCCCGTGGGAATAAACCGTAGTCCCAAATGAGCATACGGTGCGGCCAGACTCTTCAACATCTTCAGGCCGCCCGCAGCGCCGGCGGGGAAGAACTTCAATACCTGCACTCCGGCCTCCAGGGCCGCTTCAATGTCGGACGGAGTCATGATGCCCGGCGAAAATGGCAATCCAACCTCCTGCGCCGCCTTTACCACGCGGGGGTTGAAGCCAGGAGCCACGGCGAACTCCGCACCGCATTCCTTGGCGGACCGCGCCTGATCGGGATTTGTGATAGTGCCGGCACCGATCAGCAACTGTGGTCGCTCCTGCCGAAGCGTACGTATGGCATCGGCTGCCGCGGTTGTGCGAAACGTGATTTCGGCGACCGGTAATCCTCCTTCGATCAATGCGTCGGCCAGCGGAACGGCGGCGTCCACCGATTCAATGGCTACGACGGGCACCACGCGAAGTTCGCCAATTCGGTCGTATATATTCAAGTCGCTCATTGCTCCTTAGTCTCCTTCTCCGAGTACTTCCAACAGATTCTCGACCGCCACTTCAACGGCGCGCGTGACGCTTTCTTCGGTGAAAGCGCCAATGTGGGGCGTGGCGATCACTTTCTCGTGCTGCACCAATGGATCGTCGCCAGGTGGTTCTTTACGGTACGCGTCGACGGCCACGCCCGCGATCTTTCCGCTGTCCAGTGCATCGAGCACCGCTTGATCGTCCAGCAGGTCAGCGCGAGCCGTGTTCACAAGATACACGCCCTCTTTCGTCGCGTCGATGCGTCGCCCGTCGACGAGCGGTGTGCCGTCGCTCGGTGGCGGGCAGTGCAGGCTGACGACATCCGCTTCGGCGAAGATTTCATCCATCGAAGCGTATCTAAAGCCGTTGGGCTGCGCAAACGTTTCGTCAGGGTATGGATCGTGCCCTACCACTCGCATCCCCAGTCCGGTTGCCATGACCGCCACGCGTTGGCCGATCTTGCCGCAGCCGATCAAACCCATTGTACGATCCTGCAACTCGATGCCCTTTCGCCTCTCCCAACCCGCCGTCTTCAAGTGCCGATCGGAGAAAGGAATAGACCGCACCAGAGCCAGAGTCAGTCCAACAGTCAGCTCCGCCACGCCTTGGGCGTTCGCGCCTTCGGCTCGCAGAATGCGGATGCTGAGCCGCTCCGCAGCTTTCAAATCAATGCTGTCGACGCCAGTCCCATTTCGGCTGATGGCTTTCAATTGCGTGGCCGATTCAAGAACGCGTTCGCTGACCGGCTCCACACCGGCAAGCCAGCCCACGCAGTCCGGCACGAGTTCCAGCAACTCAGCTTCATCGGGCATTTTGCCCTTTGTACAGAAGACGATTTCGCAACCGGCCGCTTCAAGCCGCTGGAGTGCCGGGTGACCAGCACGGGTGATGGATCGAGGTGTGACTAGTATCTTCCTGTTTGTCATTTGGTGTCGAGTCTCACGTTCTTGGGATTACTCGTTTAACCCGAAGCCGGAGGCGATGGCGGGCGTTTCGTGTGTACTATCTATCCCACTGTCCGCCATCGCCTCCGGCTTCG
>CAZUAH010000009.1:0-55253 GCA_964617665.1 uncultured Pirellulaceae bacterium | reverse complement strand
CCCGACGCGGCCGGCTTGGGGGGGCGGGGGGGGGGCCCGAGATCCCCCAGGCCCCCCCAGCGCCCCCGGCTTCGGGTTAAACGAGGAAGTTGCTGCACTCACGATACTACTTTCTCGTTCCCGATGCGATGCGCGACAACTCGTCGAATTCACGACCGCTCGTGGGGATGTCGATGTGAAATACCTCCGCAATGACACGCGTCCAACCGTGAATGAAGTAGATCCATCCGTCTTCGATCAGCAGGTTCTTCTCTTCTTGCTGGGCACGCGCTTGATCGAGGAAGATGAGGTCCCCGCGGTAGTTGAAGTCCCAGGCGATTCCGTCTTGTGGCCACTGGGCTACATCGGTCAATGGTGATCCCGAAGCATCCTTGCCCAAGCCCGTTGCGTTGATTACCAGCGAACCGGGGCTCAAATCTGCCATGATCGAATCAGTTAGATCCGGCGTTGGCGTATGGTGGTACTCGACCGCGATGTCCGCGCCGATTCTTGAATGAAAACTCTTGATCTCCTCAAGCCGCGGCTTGCTTCGGTTCGTGACAATGATCCGGGAGGGCCGGTTCGCGCCGCGTTTCTCTTGGAGCATGTACCAGGTGACAGCGATGGCCGATCCCCCCGCACCCAGCACAAGTGCCTCGGCCCCGGTTTGCTCCCAGTGGTTCTCCGGTAGGAGTGCTTCCAAAGCAAGGCCGCTGGTGATGGGATCTTTGGCATGAGCGACCAAATGGCTATCGTCTTTGGAAATGCTGCTAACCTCGCTCATTAGGTCCGCGAATTCATCCAGCCGGTCGAACTGATCGCGGCAGGCCTTCAATAGATCCAGTTTGTGTGTGGTAACCAACGCACCGAGGGACAACGGGTCGTCTTTGATGAATGCCACCGCCCGCCGATAGTTTTCCGGCTTGTCGTGCCATTTGAAGTTCATCCCTTGCATAACCGCATCGCCGAGCCCTAGGTATTCGGCCCAGCGTGGAAACACCTTCATGATGGACGATTTGTGGGTCGTCACACCGATGAAATACATGGTGGGCTGTTCCGCCGCCGGGTACGTATCTTCTGGCGTCAAAGGCGGACGAATCGCAGTCTCTGTCATCGCGTTCCTTTCAATTCAGGTCTCCGACCACTGCCCCATCAACTTAATGAGTTTTTCGTATTGCGTGAGGCGCCTTCCGTAGTGCTTGGCCAACTTTCGGTCGGGCCGGACAATATTTCCCGCTTGAATCCAATCCTTTACGGTGCTGTCCAACTTCTTGAACAGCCCGACGCCGTAGCCAGCCAACAGTGCTGCGCCCATCGGTGCACCTTCCTGTCGCGTGACCTGCGCGACGCGCATGCCCAGGGCATCGGCCTTGATCTGATTCCACAACGTACTCTTCTCGCCGCCGCCGGTAATCCGCATCTCTCGGACTTTGAGTTCCGGATTCAATTCACGGAGCACATCGCGGTAGATGCAATACTCCAATGCGACTCCCTCAAGAACGGCCCTGTAGAGATGTGCGCCAGTGTGTGACCACGTCAGGCCGGCCCAAGTACCACGCAAGTCAGGCTGGCTGGGCGAGACTCGGCCGCCCAGGTGAGGCAGAAAGACCGGATCGTCGTCTTGCGGAGCGATTTTCGCGGCCAAGCGGCTGAGTTGGTCGAACGTCTTCTCTGTCTTCCCTTTACCAAGCGTTGCCAACTCGTCGGCAAACCACTCTAAGTTCATGCCGCCGCCGTTGATATACGCATAGGGGTGCCACAGCCCCGGTGTCGCTGATTGTCCCCATCCAAGAATGCCATATTCCGTATCGGCCTTGAACTGTTTTGTGGTGGCGGCAAATACTGAAGCGGTGCCGGCCACGTCCACACACACGCCTTCGCGCGTTGCCCCGCAAGCCAGGAACGAAGCCGCTGTGTCCCCACAGCCAGCGACCACAGGCGTTCCGGTCGTCAAACCGCATCTTCTAGCCATCCGTGCCGTCACTTCGCCGATCACCGCGTGCGAATCGACAATCCTGGGCAGTTTTGACGTCGGGACGCCGAACTTCCGCCGGAGCTTCGTGTCCCATCGTCCGCCGGGATTGTCTGCGAATCCGCTGAAGTGGAGATAACTCTTGTCGATGAAAGCCTGCGAGCCGTCCAAGCCGCAAAGACGCATAGCGGCATAGCCGCCGGGCTGCACAAACGACGCAATGCGCCGGTATGTCTCCGGATGCTCGTGCTTCCACCAGAGGATCTTGGGGCCATGATTGAAACTGGGCGGGCCTCCGGTTTTTTGGATGATCTCCTTGCCTGCCTTCTTATTCATAACGGCGATATACGGCGCGCAACGGGTATCCAGCCATGAATCATATGGCGTCACGTGCCGACCGTCCTCGCCAACGCCAAGAACACCGGCCATCTGACCGTCGATCCCGATTGCGGAAATTCCACGCGGATCAGCCCCCGATTCCGAAATGCACGCTTTGATGCACTGGCAGACCGTCTTGAGCTGGTACTCTGGATCTTCTTCCACCATGCCTGGTTCGGGGCGGTGTAGTCGCGACTTGCGAAACCCCGTTGCCAGCGTCTTGCCCTGCCGGTCAAACAGAGCCGCCTTGGTCCCTTGCGTTCCGATGTCGATGCCGATTAGGTAGGTGCTTCTCATGACGCGCGTACGAAAGGGCTTTGGTATTCAGGGAGGGCGAGGCTCCCGCCGAGCCGAAAGCGTAGGAGAACACGGCTCAGCAGGAGCTTCGCCCTCCCGGTCTCACTCCTGAAGAGCCTTCTAGTTTCAAGCTTCTAGTTTCACTGGACGTTTCTCTACGATGGACCGGTTTCCCGCGTTCACGACCATCACGGCCGCCTTTCCGTCCAATCCGCCCACTCGCGGTGGGCGATTCTCACGGATACAACGAACGAAGTGTTCGTCCTCTTCACGGTAGGCGTCCAGGAACAGGTTCTTCCAACTCCGAACGATAGGCGCCGTCATACCCGCGACCGTATGCGACACCACTGTATTGTCTGCCAGGCTGCCTACGCTGATCAGCCCTTTCTCGCCCAGGATCTCACAACGCGAATCGTAGCCGTATTGCACGCCCTGAGCGCCGCTGATCGAGCCCTGCATCCCGCTCTGGAATCGCGCGTTAAGGATCACGTTGTCGTAGAAGTCGGGAAACTGCTCACGGGCATCCGGCGAGCGATAGTTGCCGCCGATGGCATAGACCTCCTCGAATTCGCTGCCCGTGAACCAACGCAACGTGTCGATATCGTGGCTGTTCACTTCTGCCAGCGGCCCGTTGCTCTTGCGGATGTCGTACATCCACGGCTTGGGCGTAGTGGGGCCGTGGGTCAACGACTTGACCAGCACAACATTGCCGATGTCGCCGGCCTCGATGCGTCGTTTCGCGGCAACGAAACTCGCGTCGAATCGTCGCATGAAGCCGATCTGCAGCTTCACGTCGGCACGTCGTACAGCGGCGATCATCTCGTCGCACTCCTCTGCGTTCATTGCCATAGGCTTCTCGCAAAGGATGTGTTTGCCAGCGTCCGCCGCCGCCACGACGATCTCGCGATGGTATTGTGTCGGCGTGGCCACAATAACGGCATCCACGTCCGCATCGTCCAGGGCTTCGCGGTAGTATTCGTACGCGCGGTCGATGCCCAATTCCTTGCACGCCGCCTGCCGGGCCTCCGCCACGGGCTCGACCACGGCCAACAGTCGGGCACCGGGCACTCGACCCGAGGCGAAATTCCGCCCGTGGATCCTGCCGGCGCGACCCCCGCCGATGATGCAGATTCCGATGCTTTTCAATGCAGCCATTGTTTGCCTAACGTAAATCGTGGGGCCTAAGCCTCTTCAATCAGTTCAAGCTTAAGGCGACTACAGAGTTCTGTTACGGCCTCTTTCAGATCGCCGTAGAACGTGACGCGGTGCCAGCCCATCCGCCATTCCTCTGTCAGCTTCTCGATATCGCCTTTGACCACCGCTTCTAGTTTGGTCCGGCAAGCCAAGTCGCTGTCGTTATTGCCCGTCGTCTTGGCTTGGTGCATCAACATCTGCCGTGACACTGGGTTGAGTTCCAGCGTGGTCGTCATGTAGCCCTCAGGCAGCAACGACTGCATCGCGGCACCCTTGCGGTCCTCGGAGTGGTTGCGAATGAGGTAGGGATTCGACGTTCCGTCCGGACCGAACGGTTTAGTCATGGCTACACAATGAGCGTAGATGATAACATTCTTCGAGGTATCCATGACGGGGTCGGAGATGTAGCCCGGGCGTCCAGTCAGCGCGCCCATCGTTGCCATCGTCAGCGCTGACATCTGATCAGCCTCACATCCGCCCACCATCCCGTCGTTGTTCAATTGGGAGAATCCAAGGCAAGGATAAGATTCTACATGGCCGCCGTAGAAGCCGCCCAGACAGTTGACGCTGATGCCGCTGGCTTCGTGCTTGTCGATCAGTTGTTTCATCGCCACGTACATGACGCCGGATTTCTCGATCTCGCCCTGGCTGGGCTCGACCACTTCCTGGGCATCCTCGATCCAGCATTCGGCAGCCTTCCTTGCGGCCTTTCGGTCAGTTTGCGCATAGGCTCCGCCCAGTTCCTCGAACGAAATGGGAATGAACTTCACGCCCACGACCTGCTCGGCAGCCTTGCGAAACTGGTCGCCGCCCCAACCGCCCCCTACGACAAGAAGCTTTGTCTGCTTCAGTTTCTTGAGTGCTTCGTTGAAGTCGGGCTCGGGGTAGGAATCTGGCTTGCAGGTCCAATCCATGTCGTCAGGCGTGTTCTTTCGCCGGGTCGCACGAAATGCAGCAGCCACTTCGGCAGCGCTCTTTCCGTCTTTCAGCAAAGCGAAACACCGAGCCGAAGCGGCGATGTCTTCATCTTCCGAGGAACTGACCCAGTCGACCGGTTTGTCGGAGCGCATGATCCCGGGCAATCGCGTAAGGAACAGACCCGACCCGCCGAACAAGTTGTCTACCACAAGGGACGGCTTGCCGGTCGAGCACAACTTGTTGACATCGTTGCGCCAGCCAAGACCCTGGAGGCAGACTAGATAGCCGTCTACCTCGCTGTCGCCTGCAAGCACCTCGTCGGCGTGTTTGGGATCGTCCATGACCTTTGTGGTCAGAAACTCCACGTCTGGGCAGCCCTGCGTCAGCACTTGAATTAGTCGCTTCCGCCGCTCGTCGAAGTCGTAGCCGACGTTGGGCCAGATCGGCTTGTTGTTAGTCGTCTCACAAAACACCAAACGGATCTTTGGCTTGTCGCTACTTGGTGCGTTGGCGCGGGCCACGCGCGGTCCCAGCAGCATATCACCTGCTGCACACCCTACGCATGCAGCACAACCGGACAGGAACTGCCGACGCGAACAACTGTGACCGATAAAGGACCGTTTCATGAAATGCTCCTTTGCTAACAAGCAGACACGTTACGGAAGATGGAATCTACGCCACTTTACCAGTTGCGAAGCTGGATGGCTATTGCCTATTTGCACCGACGGACAAACGGCCCGACCATTGGAGCATTTGAGTCTCGATGCACATGGGATACGAGATCTTGACGTCTGTGACCGCTCCGGCGTCATCGCGCACAGCATTCAGTTCGGGCATGACGAATCCGGCGTAGGATGGACGGTCGAGTTTCTCGTAGCGTTCGACCACTTCATCGCGCAGCTTTGGATCGAACTTGATACCGTACTCCTCCAATAAATCGGCGGCGGCTTTGCGGTCTCCTTCCGACTTGATTCGTTGCACTTCAGCCAGGAGACGTCCGACGCCGCGTTTCCACTGTGCCATATCTACGGCCCTGTAGTACGTCTTGCCGTCTACGCGGCACACTTCGATGGAGTTGGTATTGTCCACCAACCAACGGACGATCAACTGACGATTGCGCATGTGGTCCCCCTCCAACCGCTCGCCTTCACGAACGCGACGAAGTTGAGACAAAGCATTGCGCGTGTAGGCTTCGTACGCCGTACGTTCGATTTCCTCGCGATTTTCCTCGGCAACTAAGCCCAATTCCACGAGTTTCTTGTCGCCGATGAACCACAGAGCGACAAGATCCGCTCGCGTCTCCTCCAAGGCCGAGTAGTACTCGCCGATCGTCACCGACGGATCGACCTGCAATTGATCCGACACGCGGCCCGAGCCGTGGCCGATCACTTCGTGCATGTTCACTTCCAGGTCCAACGCCAGAGTTTTCCACTTCGTAGCTCGCTCAACCTCGCCGTCGTCATAGCAGAACTCACGGCGTGCTGCCGGGGTGCTGGCTTTGTCATACGCTTCCAGGACATTGCTGAGTGACACGGACTTGCTGCCGTATTGCTCGCGGATGTCGCCCGGGTTGGGCAGGTTGATTCCGATGGGCGTCACGGGGCCCGAGTCGCCCGTTTCCATTACCACTTGAATGGCTTTTGCTGAGACACCTTTCACCTCGGGCTTGCGGTACTTCGAATCAAAGGGCATGTGTTCTTCGAACCACTGGGCGTTTTCCGCGATCTTTCGGATCATGTCCATTTTCTCGGGATCGTCATAGTAGACGATCCCTTCAAAGGCTCCCTTCTGTCCGCGTGGGTCCACGTAGACCTCGATGAAGCCGTTGATTGTGTCGACCGGCGAATCATCGTCGGCAACCCAGGCGATGTTGTATGCGCGGAAATCGATCGGACTCCCGGTGCGGTAGTATTGAATCAAGGCGCCCAATGCCCGAGCCATCTTCGGTGTGGCGAAAGGAATCGCGGATTCCAGATGTCCAACAATCGCATTGATTTCATCGGCGTACATGCCGGGCGGGACGACATCATCGAAACCGGACCGCCAAATGATCTCCTCCAGCGTCCCGTCGGAGCGTTTGATGAGCTTGGAATTCAGCGCGTACTGCTCTCTGAAGCCCTCCAGCTCCTCCATCGTGACGTCTTCATAGAAGTTATTAGCGCTCGCTTGGAGGATGTCTTGCCCTGGTCCGGGCGATTTGTTTGTCACGAGCGAGTCGACGGCCGGGTCGAAAAGGATCGGCTTCACACGGGCCAGTAGATCGCTCGTCGATTCGCCGGAAGCCTTGGGCAAATCGGCCCCGTTGGATTCCGCCTTCTTCACGGCGATGGCAAAATCTTTGGCAGAGCAGTTCAATACATATTTCCGACTGGTCACGGCGCTGTGAGGGCCGTTGTTCACCCAGAAGAGCTTCGCGTAGCGGCGGATTTCGGCAAGTGTTTCGGGCTTGATCCCGTCGGCGTGGGTCAATACCTCCTCGATCAAATCCCGGACCCCCAGCGAGTGTTTGTACTTCTGGTCGGTGAAGATGTCGCGCCCGGCGACGGCGGCTTCGGACAGGTGATAGATCAGGACCTTCTGCCGAAGCGGCAGCCGATCAAAACCGTTCACGTAAAGCTGCACGATCGCGACGTCGTCGACACGCTCGAGCAGGTACTTTCGGCCGCCGTCAGCGTTTGTCGTGGACGCCGGTTCCGATTTGCGCTCGGCTGTTACCGCTACCTGCGGCACGCCCACAATCAAGGTGAGGATCAAAAGTGTTAACCGTGAATTCATGTACGTCTTCAGAGCCATCATCAGTCATACTCCTTTGTGTCGCCGATGTGATTATTGTTTACAGGACTCGAAAGCCAGGGAGAATTGAAACACACGAGAAACGTACCGCCAAGGGGTACGTCGTCCGATGCGGAGTCGATTGCCACGCGTCTACCAGACATCTACACTATCGAAGGTGGGCGCAGAGTCATGTTCGAAATGACATGATTCAGAACCACCTTGATGAATAATTGGGGCAAGCGTGCCCCACCCGTTGTTGGTCACGCTGTTCGCGGTTGTGATCCGGTCATGAGTGCACAAGACCTTGCGGAGGTGAGCATGTCTGAATATGAACTTTCACGTCGCCGATTCGTTGGTGGCTCCTTGGCTGCTTCGCTTTTGGCCGGTATGCAGTTTGAATCTTGCGCCGAAGGCGGGGAGGACGGATCGAAATACCGGCTGTTTTGGGGCGATATCCACAATCACTGCGAGATCGGATATGCGAAAGGATCGCTCGCGCGGTCCATCGACAATGCCCGCCAACATCTCGATTTCTTTGCCTTTACGGGGCATGCGTCGTGGCATGACATGCCGAAGATGCCGGAAGACAGGCACATGAAATGGGTCAACGGCTTCAAGGTGCAAGCCGATCATTGGCCCAAAACCCGGCAGATGCTCCGCGAGGCCAACACAGATGATTTCACCGCACTGCTCGGCTACGAATGGCACTCCAGCCGTTTTGGCGACTACTGCATGATCTTCCCGGACGACCAGCCTGATCTGTACTTGCCGGACCACGTGGAAAAGCTGCTGGGATTCGCCCGGGCGAAAGGAGCGATGGCCGTGCCTCACCATGTCGCCTACGCTCGCGGTTGGCGTGGCGCTAACTTCGATCACTTTCGATCGTCGGCATCGCCGCTCGTCGAGATCTTTTCAGAGCATGGGTGCAGCGAGAGCACTACAGCACCCGGTCCCTTCATTCGTCACAGCATGGGCGGGCGCGACACGGTCAACACGATACAGCGTCAACTTGAAAAGGGACTACGTTTCGGCTTTGTTGCCTCGTCCGATTCGCATCGCGGCTACCCTGGGGCATATGGGGAAGGTGTGGTGGGCGTCTGGGCACGCGACTTATCGGCCGCGTCGCTGTTCGAGGCATTTCGCGCGCGGCGCACTTATGCTGCGACGGGCGATCGCATCGTGTTGGATATGACGCTGAATGGTCAGCCAATGGGGTCGCAGGTCACACCCGTGAGGGATCGTCAAATCGACGTAGAGGTGCAAGGCCAGGATGCCATCGCCATGATCGAGTTGGTCCGAAACGGCAAGGTCATCCATCGTCACTTCCCGGACGACCACTACGCTGGTGGATTGAAGCTGCCGGGCAAGTCGAAATGTCGTATTCGATACGGTTGGGGGCCCTGGGCCGCGTTGGATCTTGGACGCACCTGTGTTTGGGACATGGACGTACGCATCGAAGGCGGACGGTTTCTTGCAGCCGTCCCGTGTTTCCAGTCGGCACCGTACGAGGAGGACATGCGCGATCGGCTGCGGGTTGTCTCACCGAACCACCTACACTTGACGTCCTACACGTCGCGTGTGAAGTGCTTTGCAGAGGATCCGACCAAGGCGATCGTGTGCGAATTGGACGCTGGTCCGGACGCTGTCTTGTCAATTGCGCTCCGCGAGCCGTGCGAACAGACGGTCAAGGCTCGAGTGGCGGATCTGATAACCGACAACCAAATTACATTCACGGGCGGGTTCACGACCGAAAGCTACATGATCCACCAATTGCTCGGCCCGGAAGAATACACCGCGGACTTTCGTTTCCAGGACCGCCGTCCGGCCGATCAAAGCACGGACTGGTATTATGTGCGAGTCACGGAGAAGAATGGGCACATGGCTTGGTCCACCCCGATTTGGGTCGGCTGATCGGTCAGCGTACCGACAGTTGCATTGAAATCGAGTATGATGGCCCTCCGAGGCCGTCGTTTCAAGGGTGATTGCGACGTTCCGTCACGTTGTCCAGCTTTCACGAAGAGTGAATTGTGCGATCACTCCGAACACTTCATCGCGGCACAGCGTTGGACGGCCTCGGAGGGCCATCGTACCAGTAATTTCTGCAACCCTGGGGCGTATTCTGGAAGTGTTGGTTCTGCCGTTCCCTAGGGTCTGGGCGTCTGCGGCTTTTCAGTTGCGTCCAGCGGTTCGACTGTGACGAACTTGTCGGCTGGCAGCGTTCTGCGCAGGTCTGGCAAATCGTAGGCGGTCAAGGCTCCGTGAACGACGTTTTCCAACTGATTCATTGCCAACGGCGTTCGCACGACATTGTCCCACGAGATCAGACATTTTTCGAATCGGCCAGATGCGAACGAACCGGATTCCAGAGCAGCAGCGTGCAGCGCTGGCGGGCCCGTGCGCCCAACACTGATTAGATGCACTCGATTCGGTGTCTGAGCCGATTCGAACGCGGCCAAGAAACGGGCGCAGATCAACACGTCCTGGGCACGCATCGCCAAGTACGACGTGCCCAGGAGGTAGGCCGTGATCATTTCGCGCCACGCGGGCCCCAGGTGAGTCGAGTAGCGGTGTTTGTCGCCGCGTGATGTTCCCCCAATTCCCCGGAGATCAACCGCCAGGACGATGTGACCGGCGCGGGCCATGCCCTCTAACCGTCCGCCGGGCCCCGCGTCGACGTGCTTCCCGTCGGCATGAACGTAAAGGTAGGCATCGCCTTTTCGCTCTGCTGGGGCAAACGCAAGCGCCGGCAGTGCGATTCCGTCCTTTGGATGGATGAGCAGTTTGTCGATGCGATAGCCATCGCGTTGAATCGTCGTCGTCTTTTCGCAACGCGGTACAGGCAGATCCGTGATTCTGCGAATCCCCGTGATGCGACGAACCACATCCAGCGCCTTTGCTTTGTCGTTGTTGCGCCAGAAGGTCTCGCGCTGTTTTGCCAGCTGATCCGACAATTCGACATTCAGATCGTAGACGCTACGGGCACCGGGGAGCAACATTACCTCGCCTTCCGGGGTGCACCAGACGTCGCGTTCCTCGGCCACAGGGACTTCGGTTTCGGTGATGGCATCGTCCACTCGCAGCAGCCAGCGGCGCAGCCAGCGACAAGCAGCCACTCGCATCGCGGGTGGGAAGCCATGCTTGCCGTCTGTTTCAAATAGATCGACGCGCTCGGCGAATCCCTGTCGCGTGTAGAACCGCTTGGCCTGCCGAAAATTGTGCCAGGCGCCGTCGATGTCGAAATAGTCCTGCGTGGCAGTCATGATGAGCGTTGGCTTGGGCGACCGCATTATCACATAGTCGGTGTGGTCCATGCCAAAGGCGATCTGGCCGTGAATGTCCTGCTCGGCGTCTTGCGGACCAATCGTGTCCAGAAGGCGGCGAAACGTGGTCAAGTAACACCCTGGTGCTGCCGCGAAGATCCGATCGTCCAGGGCCATCAGATAGCTGGTCATCGTGCCGCCGCCGGATATTCCGGTGCATCCGATGCGTTCCGGATCGATCTCTTTGCGACTCTGCAGATAGTCGATCGCACGCATGCCGTCCCACGTACGATAGGTTGCCGTGTTGCGACCAAGCAGGATGGCGCCGACACCTGCCAGATTATGGCCCATCGTGCTGGAGGTGATAACGGGCTTGCGGTCCTGGCCGATCAATTGATGACGCTCGCCCTGGTCGATCGGATCGTAGCACAGTGCTGCCATTCCGTTCTTCGCCATCAGAATCGGCGCTCGCTGGTAGAGATCACGAGCCTTCCCCGTGCCACTGTGCCCGCATGGGACCAGCACGGCCGGATACGGCGGATCGGCTTCTGGGAGATAGAGAATCGCCGTAACGTAGTGGCTGGGCTGGCTCTCGAAGATCACTTTCTCGATTCGATAGCCGTCGCGTTGCTCCTTGCCGACCACTTTGGCATTCAGCGGCGTTCGTTCAGGAAAGCCCCCGAGTTTGTCGACGAAGAACTGGCGCATTCGTTGCTGATAGTCGACCAATTGCTCGGGTGTCTTCAGCTTCTCGTACTCGCGGTCACGTCTGTCCGTCGCCTCGTGAACGCGTGCGAGCAGATACTGATGCATCATCTCGGATGGCAGACGGCCATCGACTCGCTCGGGAAGAACACGAAGATCATCAGACTCGGCCGCGTTTGTCGCCGTCAAAACGCATAGAACTAGTGGCAGCATAGCGGTCATCTTGGTCTCCTTGCCGTCCGAAGGATTTGGCCCTCTGCAGATCGTCACGACAGAGCACACCACAGTGGCAGCGCCTATTCATCCTGATGTACGCGGACGAGGTTCGCAACATCACTTACAGTTGACGAGGGGCCTGGCGCGGAAATCAATCGAAGCCACCGGGTCTATTTGAGAAGACGGCGCTGGCGCGGCGGGGTCGACGCAAGTCGGCCTTGAGATGATCGCCCTTCAGCCTAGGAAATCGTCCGCGAAATTGAACTCGCGATACAGACTGTCGGAATCATCGTACAGTTCGAAGCGGTGAGGGACCTGCATTTCCCGGAGATCACCGGACAGCTTGCTCATTGAGGATTCTCCACGACTTCCATCGAAGGCACCGTTGACGAGATACTGGCCGCCGTCCGATGGCTCGAACTGCAGCGCCGTCACGTCCGCTTCCACACGAAGACACTCAGGGCTTAGGCCAGACGACGCCTGAAACCGTGTCTGCCAACCGCGGTTTGACAATTGAATAGCCAGCGAGCCCAGATTACAGGTTGGTTTGATGCGCCCGAAGCAGTTATTCGAATCTGGGAACATTGGGATCAGTCCTCCTTGCCCAATCGCAGAGCTGTAGAGTGAAAACCGATTTGATGAAAACGCACATTCAGGACTACATCGTTGGAGTTAATGGAGAAGCCCAAGTCTCTCGTCCTGTTTGTCTAATAACTACGAAACTCGTGCCCACAATCGCATGCTTTCCGTCGCACATGGACCTGGACACCGCATTTGGGACACTTCTTCTCGCGAGAGCTATGCCGCGGTTTCTTGGTAGTTGGCTTTTTGACGGCCTTGCGTTGCGCCTGCCTCGACGCGTCGGCTTGCTGCACGGAACACTGCGGGTGGACGCCAGCTGACGAATAAGATGGCTTCCCGCAGACAGGGCAGATCTTCTTTCCTCGTTCAGTAATGAGGGGAGTCGGCCGTTTGTTATCGCTCATAGCATGTCCCGCTCGCTAGATAGAAATCGAGACCCATCTTTCTGGCTCGATCCTCTTCGCGACACGGGCGGGACCTTTACGTCACGCGGGAGGGAAGAGAATAGTGGAAGAAAGACTGTTGGCATTCTCCGTCCACGTGATATTGCCACAGTAATCCCAACGTTGTACTCCGTGTATTCTACGATGTGGTCCAAGGGGAGTCTATGCCCAAGCCGCCTTCCGGAGGGCTTCTTTGGGGCAATGCACCTATCGGTGGTTGATGGTGTGCTGTAGAATTCGTGGCATTGGGCCCTGTGAAGCATTCATGGAGGCGATGGCCCGGCTCGTCCAACCATCCATTCTTTGCACGTTCCAATCCGTGTGCCATGCAGTCTGGGATGCAGCCCAATATGCCATTCCCCTGCTGGCTGGGCGTTCGGCCACACATCTCTCGCGAAGGAGTGCTTCCAATGGCACAGGCAAAGGACGGTGACAGCGTCAAAGTCCATTACACCGGCAAGTTGGATGATGGCTCAGTGTTTGACTCGTCGGTGGATGGTGATCCGCTGGCGTTCCAATTAGGCCAAGACCAACTAATTCCCGGCTTTGAAAAAGCCGTTGTCGGCATGGATGTCGGACAAGCGAAGACAATCACGATTCCAGCATCCGAAGCGTATGGACCACACCGGGAAGAACTCGTCTTGGTTGTCGGCCGTGACGAATTCCCGGACGAAATCGAACCCAAAGTGGGCGAGCAGTTGCGTGTGCAGGAACCGGACGGGCGTGAGATTCAGGTCCGGGTGACGGACGAATCGGACGACAACGTGACCTTGGATGCCAACCATCCGCTGGCCGGCAAAGACCTGACGTTTGATCTCGAATTGGTCGAGATCGCTTGAAGCTCCGATGCCGCTAGCGCGTGCAAGAAATCAGCGGGTCCTGTGCCGAGTCGCGTGAGGATCCGAATAAGGTTCGCCGACGCTGCTACTTACCGCTTATCACCATTGCGGCTTCTCGCTGGGTGTCGGTTTGATCGCCTTGGCGAAGCGTCGTAGATTCCAGCCGCCTGAATCGCTGTTCAAGCTCTCTCTTAAGACTTTCCGTGTCTGCGAGCAGCGTTGGTAGATCGTTTAGCTGTGATCCGTCCATGATTCAGTCCGCCCTTCCTTGTATGATGGTTGTGGGGATGCGGAAAGAAATGCATGACAGTTAAATCGGTCAAGCTATCGAAGATCCTTCGAAAGATCACACTAACTCGTGAAAACCGCCAAAGCCAGCGCATTCGGTACAGATACTGGCGGGCAGACCACCCGCGAACCGGTCTGACATATCGAGTACACTGAATGAAATCGTCTCGATTTTGTTGACGCAGCTTGGTTCCGGAGACATGCCATGATCTATACCGCTCGGCCTATGATCGTTTCCGCTACGGCGTGCAAACCTAAACGGCCGATGGGGTTTTTGGTGCCTCTTCCTGAAGCCCTAACTGCCGCTGCCATTTCTGTCGAGCGACTTGCGAAGAAGGTCCACTCCGTTCGATGCTGCTGGCAGATGGTTTGGCGAAGCAACTCCAGGCCGATTCCCATGGCAGCGTCGCATGCGGCACGAGTCCTGGTGAGCGAGTAACGTGTTGCCGGTTCATTGAAATCTCAGTCGGACGTGATCGCTGACGACGATCGAAATGTCCTATCTAGCTCGGTTTTGACTTTCGGGTACGCCGATGGTACAGTCGAATACTCTGGCACGGCCGATAGAAGGCCCTCCTCCATTCCTCTACTCAACGCACGAAATAAGGGCGGAGCATGCCGATCACCTTTTCCTGCACCAAATGTAACCACAACTTGCGCGTACCTGATAGCGCTGGTGGCAAACGAGTCAAGTGCCCCAAATGTCATGAAGTCTTGCGCGTTCCGGATGGGTCGGAGAGGACCGAGCCGGCGACGGAGGAGCTGTGGCATGTGAAGATCGAGGATGGCGACACCTATGGTCCAGTACCTAAGAGCGAGCTTGACGAGTGGGTTACCGAAGGGCGTCTGACGGCCGAGTCTCAAGTCCTTCGGGACGGCGCCGACCAATGGCAATGGGCATCTGATTTGTACCCAGAATTGGAGGAGTCCCCGCCGGAGCCCGAGGAATCCGCACCAGCCAAGCCGACGCCGGCCATCACGGTGGACACGGGCAAGGCCACGCCGAGTCCGGCTGGGGCGCCCGTCATCGCCGTCGACACAGGCAAGGGCAGTCCAAGTCCGGCCGCAGCCCCCGTTATCGCGGTTGATAAGGGTAAGGACAAATCAAGTGCGCCTGCGGCACCGGTCGTCGATGTGGGCAAGGACACTCCAAGTGCGCCCGCAGCACCCGTAGTCGCCGCTGACGAAGGTAAGGCCCCTCTAAGTCCAATTGCCGCGTCCGTGGCGCCAAGTGCCGCCGATAAGGCTGGATTTGGCATGGGCGTCCCCAAGACCGCTCAGTCACCCGTCCGGTCGCGCTCATATCCCGCGATGGACTTGGCTAGCAAGATCTATCGTGTTCTGGGCTGGGTTGTCATCGTAGTGGCCGGACTTGGCGCACTGGGCTACTTGATCAACGTCATTCGGGTGGCCACGGCCTTGGGCGGGGGGACGGGACTGGTGGTCTTCCTGGGCACGAGCCTGCTTTTCCTGGCCGTCGGAGCCGTGTACGCCGCGATCTCCGTGATTACCTTGTGGTTCGCCGCCGACGCAATCAAGTGCATTTTGGATATCCAAAACAACACGCACCGTTCGAACTTCTACCTCCAACAACTCTCGGAGAAGCAGGAAGGGCGGTGACTTCCTTCGTCTTCTAACTGTCGCCCGGATTAGAAGACATTGCGCAGCGTGCGTTTTCGGGGCTGCTCAGTGGTGCCGGAGCTTCCCGGGCCACCGCGTTGCAGGTTGATCACGCGGGTGTCGTCGTGATATCCCATGCGATCCAGCAACTTCTGCAAGGACATGGTTTCCAGGCCCTTTCGAGTCGCTTCTTCCTGCATGCTGTTCCAGCCATTGATGAGCCGTTCATCCGTCTTGTCAGTGGGAGCCTCGCCAGTGACCAGGAACCGCGTCTCGAGGGAAACGTCTCCGGCAATGCTGCCATCCGCCAGGAGTTCGGCATCCACCACACCGCCATTAGACGTAATGATGCTCTTCACTTTCGCTTGATCGCTCTTGCCATCGCCGTCAATGTCCAGGAAGCCCGCCAGAGCAAACCGCAGCTTCTGCCCCTTGCGGAAGGTGGGCGAGTAGATCTTGTCCGTTTTCACGATTGGATTAGTCAAATCATGGTACAGGATTCTCGCTTCGGCGACGTGCGGTTCTCTGATGGCCGTGACCTGAATCCTTGCCTTGGCCTTAGCATTGACCCCGCCAATCACATGATGGGGGTCGTACACACTGAAGTACATCGCTCGTTCGAGACCGTCCGCCGAACCAAGGTCGATCCAGACCAAGTTGGCACGCTGGTTCACGTGGACGATTTCGCCATCCGGATGCTCGGGAGTCTTGTCGACCAGTGTACCTTCATACTTCTTCTTCATCGCCAAGTACAATTCGCGCCAACGCCTTGACTGGGCCCTCTCGTCCGCGATTGCCGTTCTCGTGGCGTCGCCGAGCCTTCGAATCTCGTCCAGCTTCTGTGGAAGAATGGTCGCAGTCTTCTTCGCTTGGTCGTCAAGCTGCGTTCGATACACGGCGAGTTCCCGTTTCTCTGCATGAGAATCCTCCTGAAGCTCTACCAGTGCCGCTTCGGCCATGGCCGTACGTCGGGCTTCGGCCTGACGTACGCTGTCCCGTTTGGTATGCAGTTCTCTGACTGTCACATCCGAGTCTGAGAGTTGGACATTTTGTCGATTGACCTGATCAGCCAAGTGGGTCTGCAACGTTTGATAGTTCAGGTTCTGACCGGTAAAACCAGCAGCATACATCTCCATGTCCCGGTGAAAGCGGTCCAAGACGATCTGTACGTCTTTGTTTGCGCCAAGCCGCTGTTGAATACTATCCAACTCCGCCTGCGTTTTCGGCTCGACGCCGAGCACGTGTTTCAGCAACTGGTTCTCATAATGGAGTTCTTTTGCAGCATTGTCGAACTGTTTGGCCTCCGCGAGCGCCGCAGCGGCTTGTGCGGTTCTCTCCTCCGCTTCCCGGAAGAAAAAGTACGTGGTTACGGCCAGAACCACCGTGACCATCACGAACAGAATCAGTGCGACCTGAAGTCCCTGGCTTTCACGGGATGCCATGATAGACGCTCCTTGAGTATGGACCGCTACCTCCTCCGGAAACGGCCCAACGGATAACACAGATACCATCGTTTCCGACCTATTCGCAGACGCGCGCCCCGATTATTTCCCACCTATCATGAAACAAAGCGGTTACGTCAGAAGTTACTTGTTTCCCGCCAACGCCGAGCACTATACTGGGGCGGTCGAAAACAACTGCAACGTCCAACATTAAGGTCGCGACGATGAACGTACGGCGAATGATTCTGCTATCGGCTCTGGTGGCACTTGGCAGTTCTTTACTTCTGCCAAATCGGATTTGGGCAGACGTCCGAGCGTGGGAAGGCAGTCTCACCATCCCCACGTATCCTTGGGAAGATGACGTGAATCCTAAATTTTGGGCGTTGGAGGGCCCATCGCGATTATCGACTACGGTGAAGGGGGCGATCACCTATCCGTACACCATGCAGGACCATTTATCGCGAGCCAAAGTCGATCGGCGATACAAGGCGTTGTTCTTGGAGAACGAGTATTTGAAGGTGACCTGTCTGCCGGAACTGGGCGGTCGGATTCACTCGGTGCTGGACAAGACCGAGGGAAAGGAGATGTTCCATCTCAGTACGGTGATCAAACCGGGAATGATCGCCATGCGCGGGGCTTGGATCAGCGGTGGCATCGAGTGGAATTTCGGCCCTCATGGGCACACGGTTACCGTCGTGTCGCCTGTCGATGCACTGGTTGGTAGGAATCCGGACGGATCCGCCTTTCTGGAAGTGAGTAACCAGGAAAAGATCTTCCGAACTCGCTGGACGGTGCGTCTGACTTTGCGACCAGGAAAAGCGTACCTGGAGGAGAACATCCGGATCTTCAATCCTACGGACGGAATGCACCCGTACTATTTCTGGAACTGTACGGCGTTTCCGAACCTGCCAGGCACTCGGTTCATCTACCCGATGACTCTGGCCACGGATCACCACGGACGTGAGTTCTTTAATTGGCCTGTTCACGAGGGGCGAGATCTGTCCTGGCTGAAGAACCATGAAACGTGGACGTCGATCTTCTCGGTCGACTGCTCGTACGATTTCTTCGGCGGTTATGACGTCGAAGCGAATCGAGGAATAGTCCAAGTTGCCGACCATCACGTGCTGCCCGGCAAGAAGGCATGGACGTGGGGCAATTGGGATTTTGGATTGGTGAGCCAGAAGAATCTGACCGACGACGATGGGCCGTACATCGAAGTGCAGAGCGGACCGCTACCAACGCAATCCGACTACGGCATGCTGGCGCCGCGCGAACAGGTCGCATGGCAAGAGTGGTGGTATCCAGTCCACGGCCTGGGCGAAGGTTTTGAGTTTGCTACAAAGGACCTTGCCGTTCAGTCCACCCGTGGCGAAGGCGACCTGCGCCTGCGAATGATTGCCACGGGCGAGTTCCCCGAGGCGACGTGCCGTTTGACCGTAAATGGAAACTCGCCGATTAGACGCTCGGCAGATCTATCACCGTTGGAGATATGCGATGTGACTCTCGCAGATGTCGGTCAGGCACCGGTACACGTCAGCGTTGTCGCCAAAGACGGAACGGAATTAGGCTCGTTCACTACTCCGTTGCCGATTCCCAAAGTGTCGCCCCCGGATCCTAGCAAGTTCGTTGAGAAACCGGACGACGAACTAAGCGTCGAGCAGAAGTATCTTAAGGGCCGGAAGTTCGACCGTGCCACGGACCGATTGAACGCTCGGAAGTATTACGAATTCGCTTTGGCCGATGACCCTGGCCACATACTCTCCTCGCGAGCGCTAGCCGTACTCGATCTCGAAGCAGGATTCTACCAGGTCGCGATGACACGACTGAAGTTGGTCTTGGAACGCGACAGTGACGACGGGATGGCGTGGTACTTCCTCGGCGTGTGTCAACTCTGCTTGACGGACACCGAGCGGGCCGTCGCAACCGGCTACCGGGCGGCCCGCTGTCGCGGCACTGCGTCCATCGGTCATGATCTGGCCGGTCGCGCACACATGAGGCTCGGTCAGTACGACAAGGCCGCCGAAGCGTTTTCAAGAGCGGTGCGAACGGCGCCAGATGACACGACTTCCCAAGACCACTTGCTGTTGGCTTTGTACGCAATCAGGCAGAAGGAATCCGCGGCCAAGCGAGCCAACGAGGCCGTTTTGCGGCGACCGACGGATCTGGTTCCCAGGGCGCTGCTGGCGCTTCAGAGTGAAGAAGCGATGAAACGGTTTGTGCACGAGGCACGAGCGTTCGTGGGCGAAGACGAATTCGAACTGCTCGAAACGGCGATCGCCTTCGCCGACCTTGGCCTCTTCAAGGAGGCGGCTCGCATTGTCCAAGGTGCATGCGTTGAAGCGGTCGCGAGGGAGGAACGCGGACCAGTGGCCTTGTACTACTTGGCCTACTTTGTCTCGCGCGGGGGCGACGAAGAAACGGCTCGTAATCATCTGCGCGAAGCCGCCAAAACCTATCGGGACTTTGCGTTTCCCTCTCGTACCGAAGCCGTCGACGTGCTGTCCTATGCCATACGCACAAATCCGCGTGACGCTTACGCCCACCTGCATTTGGGCAATCTCTACGGCAACCTCGGGCGACTTGACGAAGCGACCTCGCACTGGGAAAAGGCCGCAGAACTGGACTCTTCCTTGAGCATGCCGTTGCGCAATCTGGGGCTGGCCGTATCGACCCGAGAGACCGACTTGAACAAGGCGGCTGCTTACTACCGCAGGGCGATCGCAGCTCGACCGGAAGATCAGACCTTATATCGAGACCTGGCGGAGATCCTTGTGGCTGACGGAAAACGGCCCGAGGCGATCCAAATGCTTGAGGCTATGCAGTTCAAAGGACAGCGCCGATCGGATATCACGATCACGCTGTCCGAAGCCTATGTGGCCGAGGAGCGATATGCGGACGCGATCGACTTGCTCGAGTCCACACCCTACTTTGTGAACTGGGAGGGCCAGGACATCACGCACGTGCTGTTCGCGAAAGCCCATCTGGCTCGAGGCCAACAACGCTTTGACAAAGGCGAGTACAAGACCGCCCTCACGGATTTCGCGGCCGCATTGACGTACCCGGAGAACTTGGGCGTGGGGCGGACGGACCGGCCTCAGGAGGCAAGGGCCGAGTATTGGAAGGGGAAGACGCTGGAAGCGATGGGCCGTTTGGACGAAGCCCGTTCCGCCTGGAAGAAAGGCGCGGCCGGCCATGAAGGCCCCGGCGAGCAGAACAAGCATCGGCAACTGTGCCAAGAGGCACTCGATAAAAAACAGGACAAGACGCAATGACAAATCGCGAACGCATACTGGCGATTCTGGATGGACGGCTACCAGACCGAATCCCCTGGATACCACGGCTTCAGATCTGGTACGACGCGAATCGTCTGACTGGTACGCTGCCGGAAGAGTACAGCAGCTTGAGTCTTCGCGAAGTCGAGCGGCGCGTGTTCGGAGGAACGGCGGCACGTGACGGCATCATCTATCGCATCAAGATGGAGAACGTCGAAGTCCGCACCCGGCAAGTGGCCGAAATGGATCAGGTCACCGAATACGAAACGCCGGTGGGCACTGTGACGACGCGGTTGCGCAGCACGGAGATACTTCGGCAACAGGGAATTCAGGACGCCGAAGTCGAATTCATGCTGAAACGCCGTGAGGACTACGCCGTCGTCGAGTACATCATCGAGAACACTCGGTATGAGGCGGCTTACGACGAGTATCTGGAATACGAGCGCGAAGTCGGCGACGAGGGATACCCCATGATCAATTGTGGGGATTGCCCGTTTCATCACTGGATGCGCGTCTTGACCGGATACAACGAAGCCTACTTTCACCTGAACGACTTTCCCAACGAGGTGGAAACCCTCCTGCGCACGCTGACCGACCGTTTCAAAGAAACCATCTGGCAACAAATGCTTGACTCGCCTGCAAGGCTTCTGATGCACGGCCACCATCTATCCAGCTACATGACGCCGCCACCGTTGTTCGAGCAATACATATTGCCCTACTACCGGGAACTGACGCCTCGTTTGCGTGACGCAGGCAAAGTCGTGGCTCTGCATGGCGACAATGACACGCGACAGATTCTTGGCCACATTGAACGGGCCGGATTCGGCATGGTCGAGTGTTTTGTTACGTCTCCGATGGTCGAAACCACGATGGCCGAGGCCAAACAGGCTTGGGGCGATCGAGTGATCATTTGGGGCGGCGTTCCGTCGGTAATTCTGGAGGAGCCTTACACGGAGGAACAGTTCGAGCAGTACATGGACGACCTGTTTCGGACGATCGAACCCGGCGGAGCGTTCATCCTTGGCATTGCCGACAACGCTATGCCCGGTTCGAACATCTATCGAATCAAGCGCATAACGGAATTGGTCGAACAACGCGGAAACCTGCCGCTGGGATCATCGTAGAAAAGCGCTGGGGACGACGAACGGTCCCGCAGGCTGGATCGCTGGTCCATCCCGCGGGTAATTCTCCTGCCGCACTCATCCGCCATCCTTACTTTCGTCAGGCTTTTCCGTCTTTTCTGGCTCCAAGGCGTACGCCGGGCAACGAGCCAGCAGCTAGCGCTTCGGTTCGCCCAAATCCGGTTTGCACGGGACGGAGCGACCTAGTATGCTCGTGTCATATAGACTGTCGTTTACTGCTGAAAACCGGCGAAAGGAGGCGAGCCGATGTTGATACGACGCTTATTCTCTTTGACCATTCTATTGGCCTGTTCTGTTGCAGCGGCAGTATCGCTCTGGGGCGGTCAGTCGCTCGCGGCAGAGACCGAGACGTTCATCAAGGTCTCCTCCGTACACCCTGGCTCCTACCCGGCGGAGTATGCTATCGACGGCAATCGCAGCACTCGCTGGGCCAGCCGCGTGTCTGCCGGTTCGCCGGAGTGGCTCCAGCTTGATCTGGGCTCGCCTGTGACCATCAGCAGTCTGATTATTCACTGGGAACGGGCTCACGCTGTGCAATATCAGATCCAAGTGTCTGACGATGGCCGCAAATGGCAGACGGTGCATGAGGAGCAAAACGGCAAGGAAGGCAAGGACGTCATTAGCGGCTTGTCCGCAACGGGTCGCTATCTTCGCATTTTTTGCACCAAGCCTTCATCGTTCAAGCTGTTCTCCATCTACGAGATCGAATTCCCCGACCGCGATGTGGCGATCGCCGTGGCCAAGGGTCGGCAGCGAGTGGAAGAAGAACGTAGAACGGTGGAAATCGAAGCCGGTCGTCGTCTGGCCAATGTCGTGGCGGATTATGACGTGGAAGAGATCGTCTTTGCACTGCGACAGCCTGGCAAGGACGGACACTGGTACGCCAATTTCAGCTACTATGCCGAAGACGAGAACCGCTTAACCTATGGCAACGGCGGCAAGCTTTGTCGGCTGAACCTGACCTCCGGCGCCTTGACCGCCATGATCGACGATCCCGAAGGCGCCGTTCGCGATCCCGTGGTGCACTACGACGCCAAGAAGGTACTCTTCTCGTATCGCAAAGGCGGCTCGCCCAACTACCACTTGTACGAAATTGACATCGACGGCACCAATCTGCGGCAGATGACCGATGGACCATACGACGACATCGAGCCGTGCTACATGCCGGACGATTCGATCATCTTCGTCTCTAGCCGTTGCAAACGTTGGGTCCAATGTTGGCTGACGAAGGTTGCGGTGCTGCACCGCTGCGATGCTGACGGCAGCAACATCCGCGCGATCTCCGCCAACCTGGAACACGACAACACGCCATGGCCGCTGCCTGACGGCCGAGTGCTATATCAGCGATGGGAATACGTGGATCGGTCCCAGGTGGACTATCACCATTTGTGGACGACCAACCCGGACGGAACCGGCCAAATGATCTACTACGGGAACATGCATCCCGGCATCGTCATGATCGACGCCAAGCCGATTCCTGAAACGAACAAGGTGGTGGCGATCTTCTCGCCGGGCCACGGGCGCAAAGAACACGACGGGGTCATCACCGTTGTAGATTCCCGGAAAGGTCCCGACGATCGTAGCTTTGCTCGCTCGGTCTCGCCGGAAAGCAATTTTCGCGATCCTTGGGCCTTTTCCGAAGACCTCTTCATGGCGGCCCAGGGAAATCGCATCGTATTCCTGGACAGCCATGGAAAAACGGCAGAGATCTACCGCGTCAGTCCGGAGGAAGGCGCCGCTGGCTTGCAGTGCCACGAGCCGAGACCGGTATTCTGTCGAGAGCGTGAACGAATCATCCCCGCCCGCCTCGATCCGGAAAACGAAACAGGAACGCTCGTCCTGATGGACGTCTACAAAGGGCGCAACATGGCAGGAGTCCAGCCGGGCGAGATTAAGAAGTTGCTCGTGATCGAGTCGTTGCCCAAACCGATCAACTTCACCGGCGGCATGGATCCGTTAACGTACGGAGGTTCTTTCACGCTAGAACGCGTCTTGGGCACTATCCCAGTCGAACCGGACGGTTCGGCCAATGTTGAATTGCCGGCGTTACGTGCTCTGTTCTTCGTTGCATTGGATGAGAACGATGTGGCCGTCAAACGCATGCAGAGCTTCCTAACCGTGCAGCCGGGCGAAGTGACGAGTTGCGTGGGCTGCCACGAGCAGCGGACGCAGAGCTTCGTGCCTGATACCGATCTGATGGCACTCGCTCGGCGGCCAAGCCGGATCGAGCCATACGCAGACTGCCCCGAGGTGTTCGATTTCCCACGGGATATCCAACCGATTCTCGATGCGTTGTGCGTCGATTGCCACGGCTACGAAAAGACGGAGCGAGGCGGTCCGTACGCAGGTCGAGTCGCGCTAACCGGCGATCGCGGCCCGATGTTCTCTCACGCCTACTTCACGATGACCGTAAAGCGTCTGTTCACCGACAACAGAAATGAAGCCACGAGCAACCATCCGCCCCGAACGTTGGGTTCGGCGGCCAGCCGTATCTTCAAAATGCTGGATGGATCGCATTACGATGTGAAGGCGACCGAGCATCAGAAGCGGATGTTACGTCTCTGGATCGAACTCGGCGCGCCGTATCCCGGGACCTATGCCGCGCTGGGATGCGGTTCTGTTGGTGGTTACCATCAGAATCAATTGGTCAACACCGACTTTGACTGGCCGACAACCAAGGCCGGGGCTGAGGTAATCAAGCGTCGCTGTGCATCTTGCCACAGCGAGAACGACGTGCTGCCACTGTCGATTTCGGACGAGCGTGGTGTGTCCTTCTGGCGGTTCGACTTAGACGATCCACGATTGAAGCTGAGCCGTCACATCGCCTTCAATCTCTCGCGGCCTGACAAATCGCTGTTGGTGCTTGCGCCGTTGGCCGATAAGGCCGGAGGTCTTGGCTTGTGTCGCGACGACCAGGGCACGCCTGCCACAGTCTTTGCTGACACCAACGATCCTGACTACCAGAAGCTGGTGGAAATGGCCGCTGCTGGCAAGGATAACCTAGACGCAATCAAGCGCTTCGACATGCCGGATTTTCAGCCGCGTCCGCAGTATCTGCGAGAGATGAGACGCTACGGAGTGCTTGAACCGGATCATCCTGACGACGCGCCGGTGGACCCCTACGAATTGGATCAGCGATATTGGGAGTCCCTTTGGTACCGTGGAACGGGCCAGTGATGACGGGGACGACGGCGAGGTCACGTCACTCGTTGCCGGCCGGCGACGACTCATCTTGATCCGCGGCGAAGGAGAGAATCTCGACTGAAGCGGACGGATCAGGGCCGCTACCGTCCGATAGATCGATCATCTTTGCATAGAGTTCTGTGGCGGATAGCCCGTCGTCTTCCATGACGTGGCGAATGAACTTGAACAGGCCTTCTTCGTCCAATCCCGTCCGGGTCAGAATCGTGGCCCAACGCTCCTCGTGAATGACCCGAAACCAAAAGCCAAACCCCGCCGGTTCCGTGGGCGTCGAAATGAACCCTTGGGCGAACACAATCAACTGTCGATAGGCGTCCGCCTCTCCCAAATCCCACTTTCGGACACAACTCTCGAGATAGACATGAACGGCGGCCTCAGAGTCCAATGACTTCGCTTCAGCGACTGCTTGCGCCAAATCCGGTTGCTCACGCCGGAATCGATCAACGACGCAGGCCGCGAGGTGGCAGCGATCCATGCTTCGAACCACGCCATCGTACGCCACGCCAGCCCGCTCCCACACTTCGAGGATCTCACTGAGCTTCTGAGCGCAAGAGGAACTCGATTGGGAACTGGCTTCTGATGAGTTGTCGTTGCACAGCCAACTGTCTTGCATGTGCATCCCCTTCTAGTACACGCAAGTACAGTATAGTGCGACCACCGCATGGCGACAATGAGCGGCCTCTGTTCCCTCACGAATTCCCGGGCTGAGTGAAAAATCCTTCACTTTTCCGCCTGCCAGGCGTATAATGAGCCCAATCGAGACCTTCCTTCCTCATTCCCACCCCTAAGTCCCACCTGCCGAGGAGGTCACACCATGTCCCGCATTGTGCTTCACGACGCGCACAAGGATGGTTACAGACCGTTCGGCCATCCCCCTGGTGTTCTGACGTTCAAGTCTCGACATCTAGCCGAAGATTTTCGCCACCATGCGGGTAGGCTGTTCGTGGAGGAAACACGTTGGCGAATCGTAGAGGTGGACGAGTTGGATTTCTCCACGTTGGTTCTGAAGTGCAATCCGGAAGGCCGATATTATGAACGGGTTGGCGAAGACATGTACGAACCCTGCTCGCTCGAGGCCTCATTATCCGCGGTGTAGGGAATAGGCCTCCGGCGAGGAGCCAGCCTCTCGCCCCGTCCTGTTCGGACCGCCATCCACCGCGTTGATCGAGCGGATGAGTCGAAAGTCGCGTTACTCGACTTCCATGACCACGCGGAGGCCCACGTTGTACACACGCTGCCACGCTGGGTAGTCCAGCCGGAACGATGAAGTCGCGCGATGTGGTCGGTCGTACCACGAGCCACCACGGACGACTTTCGTGCCTTCTGCCTGTGAATTGTCACGCCCGTCGCCGCTGTCGTACGGGTAGGGTCGGTACGCCGAACCAGTCCACTCCGCTGCATTGCCATGCATGTCGAGTAGCGCCCAGGCGTTCGGTTGATAGCTACCCACGTTGCCGGTGACCATCGCACCGTCGCTGAACCGGTTGTCACGCGGATGCCACTTTGGTGAATCGCGCAGGGCGAGCCGTTCCAGTGATTGGTCGGCCAGATTGGCGAAAGAACCGAAATCGGCGTCCTCGTCGCCAAAGTAGAACGGTGTGTCGGTTCCAGCGCGACAGGCCCATTCCCATTCGGCCTCGGTGGGCAGGCGGAAACGCTTTCCGGTGCGATCCGAGAGCCATCTGCAGAAGGCGTCTGCTTTGTCCCAGGTAATCCGTACGACCGGCTGGTCTGGCTCATTGATAGGATGCCCGCGACGACTATGGTCCTTGTTCGTCATGCTTACGTAGGCGCTGTCGTGAGCTGGATCGAAGCAAGCGTACTGTGCGTTAGTGATCTCCGTGACACCCATATAGAAGGGGCTTCTAACGCTTGTTTTGCTGACAGGCAGTTCATCGGAGGAGGCGCCGCTGTTCGATCCCATGATGAACTCACCGCCTGGAACCAGCGCCAGGGCCAGATCGACATCGTCATTCAGTTTCACGCCCGTCTGCACTGGCAGGCCCACGGACTCTTGCCGCCGTCGAGCTTCATCGGCATCGAACGGCCAGCCTTGAACAGTGATTTGGCTGGCTTCGCGACGCGGCAACTGTGCCGGTGCGACAAACTCGATTTCGCCTTGAGCGACCTGGATGATCTCCTCGGGATCTTCAGGTCGATTGGCGAAGCGCGTACGCATTTCCAGCCGCCTTTGGTGATAGTCTTCGGCGATCTCTCGATATTCGTGCCAAGTGCCGTGGTCTGGCACGTTCAAGTCGATCCATGTATTCAGCCGATCCCATGCTTCGTCGTCCAGCTTCACGTTGCGGTGGCCCTTTTCCAGCATCTGTACCAGCTCGCTTGTGCTAGCGTGAAACTCGAGCGGTTTCTGCATAAAGTAGTCGTTTTCGGGGCCGGGACGGCGAACGTAGGGATGCAAAGCGACATATGACGGCGTGAAGCGATGCCCGCGTTTTCCTACCGCGGCCAACTCGCCAGTCACCGAGAAGTTGGGGCGATCGTCGTGGCTCCCGTCGTGACAGCCGATGCAGTGTTTGTCCAACACCGGTTGGACCTCGCGTTTAAAGCTGAACCCACGAGCCGGGCCATACCACGGCTCAATCTTCGACGGCTTCCGCTGCATGGCCAACGTGGCCCTTGACGGCGGGCTGGTGTTTTGCGACTCATGGCATCCAACGCACGACAGCACTTCGCCCGGCATGGCGGTGAACCAACTGCGCATGATTTGCAGAGCCCGGCCCTGCTCGTCCAGCGGCTGGACGGCGATTGGCGTGTTGGCCGGCACGATGAAACTGGATGATCCGTCATCCTCCACGGGAACCGTGCCCAAGATGCGTTTCGCATCCCAAGGCCCGTCGATACCAATGTGAATATGGCCGCCCATCTTTGGGTACGCGTAATGCTGTTCGTACACCCGCAGTTGCTTCACGCTTCCGCGTGGCACATCAGCCAGTCCTTCGCCCGCGTAGATGTCGCTGAGGTATACGGTAGCCGTGCGTTGGTTCAAGTCGACACGATCCGTGATCACCGGAGGTCTTGCGGTTTGTTTCAGCGGCACGGGTTCCATCATCGCATAGCCATCTCGCTCGCAGAGCAACGTCATATTGTCGAAGATGTCGACCAGATAGATTCCCCAAAGCGAATCCGCGTTCTGCTGACACGAGACGAGGAAATACTTATCGTCGAGCGGATACGGATGCAGGAAGCGAGGCCATGATGCGTTGACAATGCCATCGCCGATGACTGGCTCGACCTTCTGTCCATAGCCCGGTATGCGTTGGACAGCCCCGTCAGCTTGATGACGCCCTAAGGCGGGGTCAAACAAGATGAGTTCGCCCATCCGCGGCACGCCGTGGTGGCCGGAGATCACGGCAATCACTTTCGTTGGGTGATTGGGGATCGGTCGAGCGTAGAAGAGCGAATTGGGCCATGGCGAATTGCTGCCGTAGTATTCCATTTGCCCCGTGCCGTCCGGATTCATGTGGAATAGCAGACGCGTGAAATAGTGCGGCGAGTCGGTGTATTCCCACCGGCTGTAGAGCACCCGGCCGTTGTTCAAGACCGTCGGACACCAGTCGTGATCCTGGTCGAAACATAGTTGTCGGATGTTGGTTCCATCCGCATCCATACGGAAGAGATTGGCAACCGTATTCTTGCCGCCCACGCAAGGAACTCCGTGGAAACAACAAGTGGAATCAAAGATAATCCGGTCGTCGGGGAGGTAGCACGCATCGTAATTGTCCACATCCGGATACTCGCCGGGCGTCACTTGGCGGAGGCCCTTTCCGTCCGAGCCAATTTCCCAGATTTGCCACCGGTCCTGACTACCTGGCATCGAGAAAAGTAATCGGTCCGCATCGAAGTGAAGATCGACGTCGCCGACGAATTTGCTTCCATCTTCGGGGCGATACAATGTCGAAAGTTCGCCATCGGGATGGATCGGCGAAAGTAAGGCGATTTCATTGTCGTAGTTGGTCTGCGGCAGCGCACAGTTACCTTGCCAGTTCTGTGGCAGCCCCATCTTTCCTTTTGCCGCACGTTTTATCACTAGCAGCCGCTCGAAATCGAGCAATGGGTTAGCCAACAACGCCTCGCGACGCAATTCGATGAGTTCTCTGAGTTGATCGTACGCGGCCTCTTCACCAGCCTGAAGACGCTCACGTATCTTCGGCAGATCTTGTTCAAAGGTGGTGAGCCGTTTGAGGTAATCATCGCCTCTCGGGTAACGATCTTGGTAACGCGCCGACAAATCACGGACGGCACGCCGTACCGCCGCGAAGTCAAAGGCGTCGAGTTCTCTGAGTGGTGCGAGGAATCTGGCATCCAGTTCGTCCGCCTTGGCCAGCAACGGTTCCCAACGCGGATCCAGCGGTTGTGGCTTCGCCTTCCGGAGCGATTCGTACTTCGTGCGCAACTGCTCGCCGAGAGGTCCTAGTTCGTTGAGTACCTGTGGAATCCGTTTGATCCTTGCACTGGCGTCCGCATACGGTTCGTAGGCTCTATCGACTTCCTTTTGCAGTGCAGCCCAACGTCTATCGCCGGCGCGAATGGCGGCGGACTGATACTCGGTGAATTGCTCGCGAAGCTCCCCGGTCGCCGGCCCTAGATGTTCGATCTTCTTCTCGATGCTCCTGATTCGCCCCATGTTCTTGCGGTGAGAACGGAGGGACCGATCCACTTTGGCCAACAGGTCGTTCCACCGCGAATCCTGCTGCGGGACATTCTCATCGACAAGTCGATCTCGTTCTTTGCGAAACTTGGCGGCTGAGTCACCCATTTCCGCAATCGCCTTTTCGATTCGATCGGCTGTGCTAGGCGATCGATCAGCAGCGGAAACCGCCTGCAAGTGAACAATGCATCCCAGTAGGACGAGCAGCAATGAAGTACGGGTTGTGCGGGAAAAGCACAGCATTATCGAATCTCCTCGAGGTGGTGGCAGGCAGTCCCGTGGCAGGGTGGTTCTAAGGTAGGGTTGGCAACTAACTAGTGTCTTCCCATCCTAACAAGGACTTGCAGGGAGCGGAAGCGATGTGCGCCGACGGAAGCCTCTACGTCTTTAACTGCGCGCCCCGTTGCTCGACAATGCGACGGACTTCGGCGTAATCTAGATCTCGCGGATCGCAGTTGTCCTGCACGCTCATGGCGGCTGCGATGCCGGTGGCTTGGCCCATCATCGAACAGGTCGTGCTGACTCGCGCCGAAGAGAGAGCCAATTGATCTGCCGAGAAACAGCGGCCAGCCATCATCAAATTACGACCGTCTTTGGCCAGCAAGCTCCTGAACGGAATCTGGTACGGCGGCACCTGCATTTCGCTTTTCTTCAGAATGTACGTACGTTTGTCGTCGTCCGGCTTGTGACCGTCCAGATAGAATGTGCCGCGAGCCACAGCGTCGTCGAAATTGCGCCCGGCCCGCAGGTCGTCTACGGTCAACACGTAATCGCCCTGGATACGGCATCCTTCGCGAATGCCGATGATGGGCGCACAGTGATCCAACCGCCATGGCTTTTTCTCGACCCGTTGATGGTAGTCCAGTACTTCCATCATGCGTTGGCGAGCTCGAATTTCGGCGGCCGTGAGACTGTCAGTATCCGTCGAATCAAACATGGGAATCTTGATCTTTATCGCGTTGCTCCGCGGACCGTCCGGCCAGACGCTGGTCATGGGTAGGTCGGCCCGTTCGCGAATCGGCTGGAACCAACCTTCGGGCAGTTGAGGAATGGCGTCCTTGGGATCAACGTGGCGAACGAAGTACATCAGCGACATCGGTAGCTGCAGCCCATCCTCCGGCCGCCCTTTCATCGTCGCGAAGCCTGCCGACCGAGCCACGTCGCCTTCGCCCGTGCAATCGATGAATTGCTTCGCCCGCAACGCCTCTACCCCGGACTTGCCGCAAATAATGCATTCGCTGATGCGGCCATCCTGTTCACGTACGTCGACGAAACGCGTGTGCAGCAGCAGCTTCACGCCGCGTCGCAAGAGCATCTCTTGAAGGACGATGGCCAGGATCTCGTAATGGAACACGGGGCGATCTTTCTCGATCGCGTTGAACGTCCGCAGATCGGCGAGTATCTGATCGAACACTTCTCCCTGGCCCTGCAGTTGCCCACAGAAGTTGGCCACTCCACCTGATGTCATATCGCCCCCGGTGACCGCGAACCGTTCCACCAAGACCACTTTCGCGCCAGAGCGTGTAGCGGCACATGCGGCCGAGACCCCCGCGATGCCACCGCCGATGACCGCTACGTCGGCTTCGTAGCGGATGGGGACTTTCCGGCTGTAGGCTACCTCGTTAGTGTCAGCGCTGTTTTCTTCCGACGCAGCTCGCTGCCGAGTTAAACAGCTTGCGGCGGCCGCCGTAGCTACCGAAATGAAATGCCGACGCTTCATGATATCGCCCCTCTACACAAAACTGCCAATGAACAACCATGCCGACTGAATCAGATAGAGTATAGGTTCGCTGAATGCTACCGCGATTCCAGTCCAATGTAGCCAGTCGCGTTGGTTCCGACGTCGCCAGTCGAGCAGGATCGCGACGATCAACCAGATGAAGACGACAATGGAACCCAAGGCAAATGCGATTTGGTGGACTAAAGAGAGCACATCAGGGAATTCGATCAGACCAAATATGTGAATGTACGTCGTCGCCTGCAATAGCTCGACAATTGCCCTAGACCAGAAATATAGCCGCCAATACCTAGCGTCAATCAAACGCACAGCGACTACGACGCACAACACCCCGCCAGCAATCCTAGGGAATACGAGGTGCGCGACGGTCATCAGGTCTACAGGCAGGCTGCTCGACCAATCGGACACAAGCGACAAGCTGGTATACGCAACGAAATTGGCTATACCAAGGGCGCCGGTAATCAACAGTAGCCAATGGCCGGGCTGAACTGGAAAAGTGGGCCCGGAAGTCAGACGCCAGTAGACGAACAAAACCACCGCGCTAACCGCGGCACCGTAGGTGATGCTGTGGACCATTACTGTGACGTACCAGAACCAGGCACTTGGCCCAGGCATTCCCGACATGTCCGCGCCTGCGCGATACATGGCCAAGATGACGGCGCTGCCGGCCGTCCACAGCATGATGTGCCCGATCCCAAGCCTCGGGCGCCTTGGCTGATTGGGCGGTTCCTCACCCGATTCTCCATTCGTAGTTGGCACACTACTCGGGCCCTCCTTGGCTTGGGAGGTATCCTCAAAGTGTTCTGAGAATGGGTTATTCGAAGATGGCATGGCCGCTCCGCGGCGAGGCGTTATGCTGGGTGATTCAACACCGGTTCATTCGGTCCAATCCACCACAAGAGACCACAGCGTGTAGATGGCAAACAAAACAGGCCCGGAGAGCGTGACGACGATGCCGGTCCAGTGCAACCAATCGCGGCGGACCGAACGTCGCCAGTCGCGGGCCACTGTGACCAGCAGCCATGGCACCAACACCGCTGCACTCAGCCCGTAGATCCAGCGCTGCAGTAAGTAGAAGGACATGGTCATTGCGGGTACCTGCATCAGACCGGCATCGGCCTGAATTAACTGCAGCACTAGGCTTGCCCAGAGGTACATTCGCCAATACGAAGAATCCTTCACGCGGATGATAGCCACCAACAGGATAGAGGCTGCAACCGTGTGGCTCAGCCACTGCGCGAGACCATATACGAGGGGCGGGTAACTATCGAACCAAACTCGGACTGCCCACTGCACCGCGTGACCGACGGAACCGACGATGAATACGATACCCCATGTCAGCAGCAGCCAATGACCGGGCAAGACGGGAAACGGTGCGCCCTTAGTAAGACGCCGGTACCCGAACAAGATCACGCCAGCCAGTGCCGCACCATAGACGATGCTGTAGCCAATCTGCATCACGTACCACTGCACCCGAGCCTGATCCGGCATATTGGCAAGATCAATCAACGCTCGATACATGGCAAGAATCATTGCACTGCCGGCAGTCCACAGCATGATGTGGATGATGCCCAGCCGTGGCTGCGGAGATGGTCCAAATGGGCTCTCGCCTTCTGGTACGATTGACGCCTCGATATCCGCCGGCTGATCCAGGTCCGGCGGAACTTCAGCAGCGTGGTTGTCAAGCGGGCTCTGTTGCGACACGACCGTCTATTCCCAGACGCTTGCTGGCATCAATGACTAGCCACCATGTTAAGCCGGTGGATGACGTTGTACAAGCGTTGCCCGGCCGTAGACTCTGCGGATATTGTCGGCAGTCGCCCCTCTACGAACGCGTCCATAACGGAAGGCAGCGACACGCACCAGCTTTCAGCAACGCTTCTATCGGGCGCACCGAGGACAGCCGGATCTCCGCAGACAACGTCCGTCGTCACGTGCCTTGCCTTTTACACGCCCGACCAATCCAGAGGAAGCGCGGACTTTGGCTCAGCATGGAGTTGGGCCGGCATTATTTCGCGAATCGAATCTACGACTTCCTGCTCTGACAACGTCTCAACAGCCAGATTGAACAGCGAAACGACGGCCCGGTTGATCATTGCCACCGGGACTCTCACTCGAAGACCGGCGTTCCCACCATGGGTAACGATCGCGTCGGTGACGGGGAAGAACGACTCGAAGTCATGTGTCAACGCGTTCACTGGGTCTGCGTAGCCCCGAAGATGAACGGTCCCTTGGACGTCGTAGCCGAAACAAGTCAAGAAAGCTGGGAAATTCTCTTTGTCTCGGCGAAGATTCACTTGCCTTTCAGGTGTTTCGTGCCGCTCGGTGTTCAAGAAAACTATGCCGACGTGCTCCTTGCGGACAGCGGCTTTGGGTAATTCCACCGCTCGCACGTTGTGCGATGCACGGAAGACCTCGACATCCTCCATCGTAATGAAATCGGTCGTTGTGTCGTTCAATGAATCGAGTAGTCTTTGTCCGTGATTCGAGAACGTGCCCTTGAAAAAATGCTCTTGTGTGACCGCTGTGGCGGAAAGACGTTCGACGTCCATAGATGTAACCTCTCGATGCGCGGAAGTTGGCACCACAAGAAAGAATACGTTGCCTGGGCCGATGAATCGGAAATGCCAGGGAAAAACAAGATCAAAAAGCGATTGGCAAGGTACTCCGGCAAGAGAAACACTGACGGTTCTATGGATTAGTCCGCTGACGCCTGCAACAATGGGCCCAACCCGCCAATACGGCGAAATGCTTGCCGGAGGAACCGCTAACTATGAGAAATACGCGAATCGTGCTACTCGGAGCGCTCGCTGTGGCGTGGGCCGTCGCGTTAGTGGCTCTCGCCGAGGACTGGCCGACGCATATGCACGACAACCGGCGGACGGGCGTCACTGGGGAAACGTTGCAGCCGCCGCTTGAATTGGATTGGGTCTTCCGCTCGCCATTTCCTCCTGCCAAAGGATGGGCGATGCCAGTCAACGGGTACGGCGCTCGGAAGAACAAGCCAAACGTCAGTTACGACGACGCGTTTCGAGTGATCGCGGTGGGCGATTTGTGCTACTTCTGCTCGTCCTCCGAAAGTCGCGTCTACGCCATCGACGCGGCAACTGGCACTGTCAAATGGACCTTCTTCACCGATGCGGCGCCGCGTATAGCGCCGGCCTATTGGCAAGGCAAGTTGTACGTTGGGGCCGACGACGGAGTATTCCGCTGCCTAAATGCGCGAGACGGGAGCTTGGTGTGGCAGGTTCAAGCAGCGCCGTGTGACGATTTGGTTCTGGGACAAGGAAGACTAAGTTCTGTTTGGCCTATTCGCGCCGGCGGAATCGTGGAAGACGGAACCGTCTATTTCATGGCGGGGTTGTTTCCCTACCAGCATCTGTACTTCCATGCCGTTGATGCCGTCGACGGCCAGATTCGCTGGTGTCGACAAATTGACGATGGCGGCCGTCTGGATCACGTGCCGCAAGGCCATATCCTTGCCACAGAGGATTCGCTATTTACCACCTCTCGTGCCACGCCAGCACGTTGGAGCAAGAGCGACGGTAGCCGGATTGACTTCAACACGCCTTTTCCCGAAGTTCCCAAGGCACACGAATATCGCTTCTACAACGGCGGCAGTTATGCCCAGATTTGGAGAGGTCGAAACATTGTCTACGGACGCGCGTGCTTGCTGGCGTACGACCCCGACGGTGAACTCAAGGATAAGTGGGGACGAACTCAAAAAGGGAAACTCATTTTCAATTGGTTCAACGCTCGGCAGGCAGTGTTCGACGACTCGATCGCGTACGTGGCCACCGACTACCATATGCTGGCCATCAAACAGGATTTGCTGGCGGACTTGGCCAAGAACGAGTGCCGCCAGTTTGAAGAAGACTACAAGCGTCTGCGCGTGCCCAGCTATCTGGATCTATTGGACCGATACGACCGGCTGGTCCAGGAACGTGGCAAGGACGATCCGCAGAGCCGATCCCTCGAACAAGGTCCGCTGCGATGGGGTCGCGACAATTGGCTGAAATGGCCAGATGCCTCGGCGGCGGTCTTTGCCAGGTTTCGACAGAAGTGCGAATGGATGACGCCGCTGAAAGTGACGGAAGCCTTGATCCTGGCCGGCGACGTCATCTACGCGGGCGGAGAGGATCAAGTCGTCGCGTTGGATGTGCAAACCGGCGACCGGCTGTGGAGCGCGGAGATCGGTAGCCGAGTCCGCGGATTAGCCGTGGCGAATGAACGATTGTACGTCAGCACTATCGACGGTATGGTGCGGTGCTTCGTACCGGCCGACGACCGCATCGGGCCCGTGCAAGACATTCGTTTATCGAACCGCCGCCAAGCGGATCCGGATCCGCCCTCGCAACTCGCGAAGGCGGCAGAGAACCTGATTGACGAGGCGGATTCGAAGAGAGGTTATTGTCTGATAGTGGCGGGTGACAATGTCGACCTCGCGGCTGAAATTGCCCTGACAAGCGACTACCAAGTGGAAATGCTGGCGGCCGAGGGGGCAGACTTGCTGGCAATGCGGCAGGATCTAGCCGCCGCCGGACTATACGGAGGCCGTGTTTGCGTGCGTCGCGCGCCGAAGGACGATCTCCCCTATCCGCCCTACGTCTTCAATTTGGTCATCGACCAGGGATCTCTAGCCGACGGGAAGCCGTCGCTATCTGTCTTGGAGCTGTTCCGGGTTACCAAGCCGTGCGGCGGCGTGTGCCTGTTGGGCGATCCGGGGAATTCATCCGACATCGCTGCCAGTTTGAAGGCGTTGCGCGCGCAAAACGGCACTATGGAACGTACGGAAGGGGTGCTGAAGATCACGCGCGGACGAATTCCGCGAGCAGCGGACTGGACACACAACTACGCTAACGCGGCGAATACGTATTGCAGCGAGGATCCGCTTGTCAAAGGCCCGTTCGGCGTCTTGTGGTATGGTGAGCCCGGTCCACAGGAGCGAATTGAACGCCATGCGACGCCGCCCATGCCACTGGTGGTGGGAAGCACCCTGTTTACGATCGGCTACGATCTTGTCATGGCTTACGATGTATACAACGGTATGCGGTATTGGGAACGGGAGATCCAGGGCGCGTCACGTCAGCACTTGCCGATCAATACATCGAATCTGGCGGCAGACGATCGTAGTCTGTTTGTGGTGCTTGATAATGGCGAATGCTGGCGATTGGACGCCAAAACCGGCGACACAACGAGTATCTACAGCGTGCCTCAGGCCGATCGTACGGCATCTGCAACGTGGGCCTGGATTGCCTTGGACGGGAGTCTTCTATACGGCAGCCGTGCTGAGCACGACGGTCGTTCACGTCAAGCTTCGGAACAGACAAGCGACGCAGTCTTTGCGTTGGACAAGGAAACTGGCGCAACCGTATGGACGTACCAAGGCCAAGGTATCGACCACGGTGGAATCGCCATTGGTGCCGGGCAAGTCTTTCTAGTCGACCGTGACCTGACGGACGCGGAACGCAAGCAGGCTCAAGGAAACGTCGTCAAGGATTCGTCTGTGCCCAACCGAAAGGCCGTTGACCAGCGCGGTCAGGCCATCGCCCCGGATCTGCGCAAGTTGGTCGTTCTGAATGCGCTCAGCGGTCGAGAACTGTGGCAAAGACCACTGAACGTCACGGACATCACGCTGGACGACAAGGTCGTGCAGGGCAGGGGCGGCGTTGCCTGTATGTACAAAGACGGTGTGGTGGTCGTACACGGAACCGGCAGCCTGGGACATCCACACAAAGAGTTCCTTCGCGGCGAATTCGCTCGGCGTGCCATGTACGCGTTCGACAGCGCGACAGGCAAACTGCTTTGGGGCGGCCGTAGAGGCTATCGGAAGCGACCAATCATAGTAGGAGACTATGTGTACGCTGAGCCGTTCGCTTGGCATCTCACGACGGGCGAGTTGAAGACGATTCCCAATCCGTTGAGCGGCAAACAGCAGCCCCTGGACTTTCATCGCGGCTACATTGGCTGCAGTCACATCCTGGCGTCCGCATCCACGTTGTTCGGTGCCAAAGGCGGCGTAGGGTACTTGAATCTGCACGACCAGTGCGGCTTCACGCCATTCGGCGGCGTGGCCTTGGCCTGCGGCCTGTGCGCCGTGCCGGCCGCCGGTGTGTTCGCTGCCCCAGAGGGGCGGTCGGGATGCACCTGCGATGTGCCCATTCACACATCCATGACGCTCTACCCAAAGCCAACGGCCGAGGTGTGGAGTGTGGGTTTTGCCGGCGGGCTTGCGGCCGTCTTTTCTCTGCCAGTCAAGAACGTCTCCATCAACCTGGGTGCACCGGGTTTCCGCCAAGATCCAGATGGAAATCTCTGGATCCCGTATCCCGCACGAATCGAAACTGGTGTGCTGGGCGACTGGCTGCCGACCTACAAACACAACCAAGAAATGTGCTATCGCCTGAACGAAGTAGGAACTACGATCGGCGGCACGGACACACCGTGGGTGTTCAATTCTGGCTACGTCCACGACAAGCCGTTGAACTTCCGCTTGATTGGCGATGGGCAGCCGCCTGGCGCATACACCGTTCGGCTTTTCTTTGCCGAACCGGAAGATCTGGAAGCGGGGCAGCGAGTCTTCTCGGTGATGCTCATGGGGAAAACCGTGCTTGAAGATTTCGACGTAGTTGCAGCTGCTGGAGGGTCCCGTAAGGCAGTCGTCAAGGCATTTCAGGGGATTGAGGTCAACGGTGAACTTGAAATACGGTTGCTTCCGTCGAAGAAGGCTGCTATGAACAAGCCGGTCTTGTGTGGGTTTCAGGCATTTCGCGAGTGAATTTTCATCATGTTTGGACTACTTCGCCCCCCCTGCCCAATCGACCTTCGAGAAAAGGTCTGGACGGAACTGCGTTTGGGGTGGCTTGTCGAGCGGTTTGGCTGGCAGCAGATGCGAGACGCTCGGGTCGCCCTGCCTACGTCGGAGTACTTTCCTCTAATCCAAGACGGCTCGCATGCCGAAGCCGAACAGACGTTCGCGGCGGTGTGTCGTTATCTGGGAGTTGAACAGGAGCATGTCCGGCTGGAGATTGTGTCGGACGATGCGGAACCGGACGGTTCCGGTGATGAAGCGGAAGCGAACGTAACGACGGTCCGTGTGCCCGAGTCCATGCTGAAGGACCAAGAGCGTCTGATCGCTGCCATCGCCCGCTTCGTTACGGTGGAACGCTTGGCGCGGTCCGGCAACCTGACGGGCACGGAGAATGATGCGTCGTGGTTGGTTGAACTGGCGACCGTCTTCTTCGGCATGGGGATCTTTGGCGCCAACGTAGCGGTGCAGCACCGCGAAACGACGGACGGAGCCCTCCGCTGGTGGACCATTCGACGCCACGGCCATCTACCGGCGCGCGTATATGGCTATGCCATGGCCCTGTTTGCCGTCTCGCGGCGGGAACACCGACCGGCGTGGGCTCGGATGCTGGGACACGACGCACTCGATACATTTCGACGAGGCGTCAAATTCGTAACGAAAACGACGGATTGCGTTTTCGACCACGAGACCAACGGCTTGCCCCGTGCTGCCAAGAGCGACACGGCGCTGGAATCCGACCTGCAACACGGAACCGACTCAGCACGGCTGGCGGCGTTGTGGGACTTGTTGGAGCGAGGACCGGCAGCCAACCCGGTGGCCGATGCCGTGCGGAAATGCCTGCGCTCGAAGAACCCGATTTTGCAGACCGAGGCGGCAAGGACCATTGGGGCGATGGGTCCGGACGCATCATCCGCCGCATCGGACCTTATCCACGCCTTTGCCAGTCGCAATAGCGACGTACGTCGACAATCCGCATTGGCGGTTGAGCAACTCGCGTTGCCGCACGACATGAAAGGCCCGCACGGTGACACAGTGTATCAGGAGCTATTGCTGCTGCTGGAAGACCCTGACCCACCGGTAGTGCAAGCTGCGGCACACGCATTGAGCCGGTACGGTCGGCAGGCCGAAGAGGCCGGCGAGCATGTGATTCGTCACCTGTGTCGAGCGTTAGTCGCCTGCAACTATGAGGTTTCGGACTTCTACTTCGATGTACTAGAGGCCATCACGCCAGATGTTGAGCAGTTCTTGCAGCAACACATGGCAGAGACCCATCCGGACCTATATCCCGTCGCAGTCGAGTCGCTCCAGCATTCAAGGCTCCACCGCGCCCAGCAGCAGGCTGATTCGTAGCGCAACGGTTACGGCACGACGCGGAATTCGATGAACGACAGGTTCATTGCGGCCCATCCGTTTGCGACTGGAACGACCTTCACGTCTTGCGCACCGGCCTTGTCGACTTTGATCGTGCCAAGCTCAATCGTCTCAAACTCGTCCCAGCCCCCGGTCAACGGCGGCTTCCCCGCGAGCGACGCACCGCCCACCTTAATCTGAAACGATCCCTGACGCTGTGCGGCGAATCGGCCATGCACTTCGTAAGTCAGCGCTGCGGGAAAGTCCGCTCGCCAAGACACATACTCCGAGGAATCGTCCCAGAAGCCAATACTCGTCTTTCCACCGTCCTTGTGTTCGGTATTGATCTTATCTCCCACCAGCGTCGCATCTTCGGCTTTCAAGACGGCTCTGTCGCCACGGAATTTGACCACTGGGACATGTTTCTCCGTCTGCCACAGACTTCCGCGGAGACGATCATCGATTTCGGGTTCAAAGCCCTGGATCTTCATCCCTTCGATTTTGATCGCGGATGCGTTCTCCGAGGGCAGATCGGCTGGAACGGCGATGTGCAGTCCTTTCTCGTCCTGTTCAAACTTCAGGTCGCCATCGTGGCCAAGCAGCGAGACTCGCGTTACCTTGCCGCCGCAAATCCCCGTTTCGGTACCCAGGCACGAGATGGTGACCTCTTCTGCTGGCTCGCCCAGGAGAACCGCATATAGCACGTCGCCCTTTGTAGTGAAACGGATATCTTGGGCCGAGTAGCTGAGCGATCCAACGAAGTGCCCGCCCTTCTTCATGCGCGTGGGGCCTTCGCCGAAGATTGCCCATGGGCGCGTTTCGTAAATCGCCTCGCCATTCACGTCGAGCCACTCACCCACGCCCAGCAGCACTTCCTTTTGCTCGTCCGGGATGCTGCCGTTGGCTTTGGGCGAGATATTCAGCAGTAGTTGGCCATTCTTGCTGACGATGTCGATCAACACGTGAACAACTTCACGTGTGGGTTTGATCCGCAAGTCCTTCGTGTAGCACCAGCTACCACGACTGATCGTGTCGTCGGTTAACCAAGTGAATTCGGTCGAGCGATTCGCACGGCCTTTCTCGTAATCGTCGACCGCAACTTCGCGCGGAAGATCGCTCTGTTTGAACGTGACGACGACCTCCTGCCCCGTCTCTTTGGCCTTGTTGAAGTAGTGGGCCAAGTACTGCATCTTCACCTCGTCAGGGATCTCGTCCAGCCAAGAATCGAACCAGATCAAGTCGGGTTGGTAGTTGTCGATCACCTCTTTCAACTTGCCCAGCCACATTTCCAGGAACTTCTCGCGTGGCATGTAGCCGTACAGGATGGCGCGTTCGGGATTTTCCAACGCGGCCGGGAAGTCCTTCTTTGCACCGTCGTAATGCCCGCTCCACTTGCCGTTCTTTTCCCATAGGCTATTACGGGCATGGTGGAACGTAGCGACGAACTTCATTCCGCGTTTTCGGATCGCCGTGGCTAGTTCGCCGGTGAGATCGCGTTTGGGGCCCCGATCCAACGCGTTCCATGGAGTCAGCTTGCTGGCCCACATCGAGAAACCATCGTGGTGCTCAGCTACCGGGCCGGCAAACCGAGCGCCTGCCTTCTCAAACAGGTCGGCCCACTCGTCCGCGTCGAACTTCTCGGCTTTGAACATGGGCACAAACTTGTCGTAGCCGAATTCGACCGGATCGCCGTACGTTTCGACATGATGCGTATGCTCCTTGCGGCCTTTCAGATGCATATTGCGCGGATACCATTCGCTGCCGAACGCAGGGACACTGTAGACACCCCAGTGAAAGTAGATGCCGAATTTGTAGTCACGGAACCACTCCGGCGCCTCGTTGTGCTTGGCAAGCGATTCCCAGTCGGCCGTATACGCGGCGTCCGCAGCGGACGTGTCGTCGTTTTCCGCTGCCCGTGCTCCGCATGCGGATACGGTCAGAACGATGAAAGCTGCAGATAGTTTCAACCAAGTCATGTTGCATGTCTCCAGATCTAGTAGTAGGCGATTGTTCGTCGTACGGGCGTCCATTCTAGCCTGCGATCACTGATCTGTTCTACGGCGCTCGGGCGGCCGTCACTATTTCCGATCCGAGCTCAAACACCTGCTCTCGCAATCGTTCAAGCGAAATAGACATAAAGTGCGATCATCACGGCTGCCAGAATTGCCGATAGGATGCGGTAGTCGCCGATTCCTCGCCAACCAGCGCTGCGTAACGCGTCAAGTGGATTTCCCCAGACTAACTTCGCGCTTTCCGGCGTGTGCTTGTGCGGCACGATAGCCGAGATCACCGCCTGCAATGCCAGACAAATCACGCAGAGATAGAACGACGCGACCATAAAGACGATTCGCCACTGCTCGTTCGCTGCGTCGTAGTACACGACTCGCGTGGCATGTAGCACCTGCGTCAGGCCAGCCGGAAATTGGACCTTGAACCAATCCAGCAAGAACACGACTAGCCCCATTGCCGAACCTGCGTAAAGCGTCAATTGGGCGCCAATGCTTGATGCTCGTCGCCACAGCACGCCCATCATAAAGACTGCTGTGATTGGCGGAGCGATGTAGCAGATCAATGCCGTGATGCCCTGGTAGATACTCGGAAAGCGAGCGATGAACGGCGACCAGAGGACTGCGACAATCATTGCAACAAACGTAGTGATCCGCCCAATCAGAACGAGTCGATGATCGGTGGTTTTTGGCCGCCAACGTTTGACAATGTCGTAGCTGAACAATGTAGCGATAGAGTTGAGAGCTCCAGAAACCGTGCCCATTAGCGCAGCGAGCAGTGCCGCCGCCACCACACCTCTCAAGCCCACGGGCAACAACTCCGTTATCATGTAGGCATAGGTCTGTGCGGTGTCTTTGACGCGTTTGCCGTCCTCGTAAAGGATCTGATTCTCAATGTATGCGGGCTTCTCGGAGTAGTCATATTCCTTGTGGTTCGCATCCATCTTCTTGCCGGTCAGATCGATGCGGCCTTCTTCGGGCACGTTGATTGGTTGTCCGTCAATCAACACCTGACCGTCGACTTTCACAGCGGGAAAACGCCTCTCGTCAAGCCGGCCCTGTGTGATGAGCACATAGCAGATCAGTCCCGGCAGCACGAACAGAAACACGGGCAAGATCTTGATGAAACCGCAGAACAAAGGACCGATCCGAGCGTGGTTTTCGTCCTTCGCTCCCAACACGCGTTGAACGATCGTCTGATCCGTGCACCAGTACCAGATCCCGATGACCGGGTAGCCAAGCAGCACAGCGAACCAAGGCAGTTCGGGTTGCTCTTCGGCTGAGCGAAGAACGGTCATCTTCACCATCTGGCCGTTGGCTTCAAGCGTTTCGTAGATGCCTGCAAACCCGCCGACATAGTAGAGCGAGTAGCCTGTAATAAAGATCGCGCCTATCAAGAGAATCACCGTCTGGATCGACTCGGTGATCACAACGGAAATCAGTCCACCCACGATCGTGTACAAACCCGTCAATCCGGCGATGACGAGAATTGTCAGCAAGATGTAGCTCTCCGGAATACCGAACAGGCCGTTCATCACCTTCGCGCCGGTGTAAAGCGAGAAGCCGATGTGAATGAAGATTGCAGCCACGATGGAGAGGACCGCCAGCCAATCGCGGCACGGTCGGCTGTAGCGTATCTCGAGGAAGTCGGGCAGCGTGGCGACGCGCGAGCGGATGTAAAAGGGCGCGAAGAACAATGCGGTGATGATGAGCGTGAACGGTGCCATCCACTCGAAGTTCCCGTAGGCCAGGCCATTCATGTAGCCTTCTTGGGCAAACGAGACGAGATGGATCGTCGAGATGTTCGTGGAAAACAAGGCAAGGCCAATAATGGGCCAGGTAAGTGTGCCGCCGGCCAGGAAGTAGTCTTTGCCCTCACCGCCTCGCCGACGATGTCGCAGCCCGACCCAACACCCCAAGCCCACAATGCCGATCAGGTAGACCACGATGACGCATGAGTCAATCGCCTCGATCGTTGGCTCCATATCCTTGTCCCTAACATGTATGAACCTAGACGATGGCGACTCCGCGTATCGTCGCTGGCTCTGGTTTCTCTACTACTCGGAGGTTGGGCTCAACGACAATGACTGAAGCCCAAGTCCGCGCCAGCCTTCAGCAATTGGCCGGATGGTCAATCTGTAACGCCCGGACCGGTCCAAGCGAACTTGGCCAAGGGTGACGGTCTTGAATCGCTCATCGCCGCCGGTACTTGCCGATTGATGTTGCAGTTGTTGGTCGTTCACCTCCACCACGAAACGGCTTCCATCCTCGCTCGACTTGCCCGAAGCGGAGTATGTCATCTGAAGCTGATAGACGCCCGGACGGGAAACGTCGAATTGACCGCTGAGGTACTCGTTCGGGTCCGTCCAATCCGCGATGCGTAAACGAGGCCCGTGTCCGCGGTAGTGGAACCGAGCCTTCGTGCCGTGGATCTTCAGCGCCCGGCACAACATGTCGACTCGGCCGTCGGCGAATTGGTGTTGCGTTGTGTCCACATCAGATTCGCCCTCAATCTCCAACGCGATCACTGTCACGGCTTCGTTGTTCAAATAGGCTGGCCATTCTAGCCGTATTCCAACCTCGGTCTTCGTCAGCTTCAGGCCGGGTTCATCTTTGTGCTCCAGAATGTACGCGCTCGCGACCGGATTGTGTAGGCCCGTCAAGTGGATCTGCGTGGTCTCCTTGTCAGCCACGTGCAGATACAGTTTGCCCGGCTTGGACGAGATGCCGCCCCATTCGAATCGACGCGGCCAGAACGGGCTGGTCTTCGCTCCGTAGACCGCCTCGCCGTGGAGCTTGAGCCAACGGCCTATTTCCAGCAAACGCTGCTGCATGATCACAGGAATTCTACCGTCACCGGTAGGGCCAACGCACAGCAAGTAGTTTCCACCGCCCGCCGTGCATCGGCTGAGCATCTTGATCAGTTCGGCCGACGAATCGTAATCGTAGATGCTCTCGGCGCGGTTGTAACCGTAAGAATGTCCCATCCCGCGGTCTTCCTGCCACGGATGCTCTGGCGAGCACATCAACCCGCCGCCGTATTCGCTTTCAAACACGTCGCCGTGAATCCCGCGACACTGCCCCCAACGATCATTGGCCACCACGTAGTCGCGACAGGGCGATTCGTTGTACAGCCACGCGGCGAGTTCCTCGCTGCGCCAGAACTTGTAGTCCGCAGCCCATTCTCCGTCCAGGAAAATGAACCACGGCTTGTACTTCGTGACGACTTCTTTGAACTTTGGGTGCAATTGCTCTGTCACAAATCGGTCGCGCGTCTCGGGGTTCTTCCACAAAGGGTGATACCATTCATACAACGAGTAGTAGATTCCCATCTTCAACCCGCGCCGCTCGCCGGCCGCATTCAACTCGCCGATCAGATCGCGTTTCGGTCCACGATCGACGCTATTCCACTTGTCTGTGTCGTTGAACTGCGCATACTTTGTCGGCCACATTGCAAAACCGTCGTGGTAGTTTGCTGTGGTGACCACATATTTGGCGCCAGCTTGTGCAAACAGGTCGCACCAGAAGCCCGGATCCCACAGTTCGGCAGTGAACATCGGCACAAAGTCTTCGTAGCAAAAATCCTCGCCGTACACGCGGCGGTGAAACTTCGATGTGGCGGAGTCTTTGCGGTTCATATTGCTGCCGTACCATTCGGCGTAGCCGCGGTCTTTCCAGGCGGGTACCGAATATGGTCCCCAGACGATGAAGATGCCGAATTTCGCCTCGTTGAACCACGCCGGCAGCGGTCGTTGGTCGAGCGACTCCCATGAAGGTTCGTAGCGTTTGGCTTGATCCGCCCCAAGAAGCGGAAACGTCTGGGAGGTTAGCACGGCAACTGCGGCGGCCAAAACGATGATGGTTCGTCCTGGAGCTTTCATTTGCTGTTTCCTTCCGCAGCTCTCGCCGCGACAGACGTAGGGCTCGCCCACACGGTGTGACTTCAGGAGCCTATTGAGCATACGTCTTGAGTGCTTCGGTCTGGCCCAGTTCTGCAAGCAGCTTCTTCAGGCCGTCGAGGTTTTCGCTCAGGCTCTTTTCCGCGTCTATGGCGCCGCGATGATCGAGGATTCCGATGGGGCCCGTGTAGCCGCTGTCGAGCACGATCTGTAGCATGCGTTTCTCGTGCTGCCCCTGCCCAATCGGCAGGATCTTCGGATTCGCTCCGTCGTTCATGCCGTTCAAGTTCAGGCACAGCAGGTGAGGCTTCATCACTTTGAGCGATTCGGCAAAGTCGTTGATGTGGCCGTGACCGTGATGAAAGTTGTAGACAATTCCCACATGGTCGGCATTTGCGTTCTTCCGCAGCCATTGACACACGGCGACCATGTTCTGCGGCTCGCCGCCCCAACCACCGTGGTTGTACAGGCCCAACTTGCAGCCCAGTTCTTTAGCTTGGTCAGCAAGTGGCATCAGTTGCTTGGCAGCGGCTTCTACCCGCGCCTCTTGCGCATCAGCCTTGGGACTTCGATTCGTAATCCAGATTTGAGGCTTGATGTCGTGCCTTTTCACCAGCGGTGACATCTCCGGATGCCAACTCCAGAACGCGAAGTACTCAAGCCCGTGCTTTTTGTATGCCAGGATTTCCTCCTCAAACGTCGCCACATGCTGCTGACGCCAATCATAAGCGACCTTTTTGATGCCCAGCCTATCGAGCATCTCCGCTCGTTCCTTGGGCCCTCGCTGCGAAGCGTCAAACGGCACAATACACCACGCCACGAGGTTGTCTTTGGCAAACACATGTGCGGCGTCATCAGCCGCCTCGACAAGTGACGCGTGGCTACCGATCACAAGTGCGACGATGGCGCAGACGACCAGCGAGCGATGCTTTGTCAGTACAAATTGGTTTCCTCTGGTGTTCATCTTCTGGCTTCTCCGGTCACATCTTGGCTTTGAGTAGGGACTCGTCCCGCCATCCCTTTGAACAAAAGCACACATTCGAGGCACAATTCTACACCGTGCCGGCCGCCCGTGCTACGACACGCTATTGTCCGGACAGAATGTCACGTTGTGGCTATAATGGGACAATTCGGGAAAAAGAGAATCGACACTTATCCGAGCACCGAGAGACAGTTTCTATGCACATCAGGCTTCTCGTTTTCTCGTTTTTTGTGATCGCTCTACCCGTTCGAATTGCTGCTCAGGAGGCGGAGCCCAAACAGCCAGAGAATCCCGTCGAGGCAACCGAGGCAAAGGAGTCGCCCAAACCATCGGAAGAGCCGGCAGCAGCGGAGACAAAGGCGACGCCTCAGGAGGGCAAAGACCAGGAGCCGAAAGAAGAGAAACCAGCCAAGGAGGTAAAACGCGACGCCCAGGAGGGAAAAGAAGCCGCAAAGGAAAAGCCAGAAAGCACGCCGAAAAAGCAGAGGCCAAAAAGTAAACCGGTGTTGGAGCTTGATCCCTCTTGGGTTAGCGCACTGAACTGGCGGTCGATTGGTCCCGCGTCGATGGGCGGCAGGATCGTGGACATCGAAGTGGTGGAATCCGATCCGATCATCTTCTACGTGGCAACAGCGTCAGGCGGCCTGTTCAAGACAACCAACAACGGGACGACATTCGAGCCGGTTTTTGAGAGGGAAAACACCGTTTCGATTGGCGATGTGGCAGTGTCGGCCTCGAATCCAGATATTGTGTGGGTCGGTACCGGCGAACACAACGCCCGCAATTCCGTGTCTTGGGGCGATGGCGTGTACAAGTCGGTAGACGGCGGCAAGACCTGGACGCACATGGGGCTGGAACGATCGTTTCAAATTGGACGCATCGCGATTCATCCTGCCAACCCCGATATCGTCTACGCCGGCGCACTGGGGCGGCTGTGGGGCACGAACGAAGAACGTGGACTGTACAAGACGACCGACGGCGGCAAGACGTGGAAGAAGGTCCTGAATGTGGACGAAAAGACCGGCTGCGTTGATATCGTCATGCATCCAGGCGAACCTGAAACGCTGTTGGCGGCGATGTATGAACGCCAACGCGACCGTTTCGAGGGCGCCAATCCGGCGAAACGTTGGGGGCCGGGGAGCGGACTGTACAAGACGACCGATGGCGGGGCCAACTGGAAGGAGCTTACCGAAGGACTGCCCAAACGACCGTTGGGCCGAATCGGCCTCTGCTACTACCGAAAAGATCCAAACGTCGTGTTTGCGATCGTCGAAAGCGACAAGATCGGTCACGGTCGGGCTGGTGCCTATATGGGCATCAGCGGAAGTGGCGGTTCGGGGCCGGCTGTACTTCAACGCATCTTGAAAGACGGACCGGCAAGCAAGGCCGGCCTTGAGTCAGGCGACGTAGTTGTCGAGCTGGACGGCAAGAAGATCGGCACCTATAACGACTTGGTCCTAGCCATACGCAGCCATCAACCGGACGAGAAGTCGCCACTTAAGATCAAAAGGGGCGACGAGCAGAAGACGCTCGAGATCACGTGGGGCAAGCGACCGGGCAATACGTCCGCTACGCCTTTTTCTTCCTACATCGGTGGTCAACGTGCAAATGCACAGGATCAGCAGGGCCCCGTTGGCAACGACACAGGCGGCGTATACAAGTCGACAGACGGCGGCGAGACTTGGCATCGGATCAACAGTCTGAACCCGCGTCCGTTCTACTACAGCCAAATCCGAGTCGACCCCAGCGACGATCAGCGCGTCTATGTCTTGGGCATCGCATTTCACTATTCCGAGAACGGAGGTGCCGAATTCAAGACAGCGTCGATTCGCGTGCATCCTGATCATCACGCACTGTGGGTCGATCCACGGGACGGTCGGCACCTGATTCTAGGGTGCGACGGCGGTTTGTACGTCAGCTACGACCGAGGGCAGACGTGGGACTTCCACGATATTATGGCGATCGGCCAGTTCTACGACGTGACGGTGGACACGCAAAAACCCTATCGCGTCTACGGCGGGCTCCAAGACAACGGCTCATGGGGAGGACCATCACGGACGCGCGGCAGATACGGTCCCAGCAACGCTGACTGGTATCGAGTTGGCGGCGCGGACGGCTTTGTCTGTCGCGTCGATCCCGATGAGCCCGATTTGGTGTACTACGAAGCCCAATTTGGAAGGATAGCCCGCGTGAATATCCGAACGGGCGAACGAGCGAGTGTCCGCCCTAAACCGGAGAAGGACACGCGTTACCGTTTCAATTGGAGAACGCCCTTCACGCTGTCACATCACAATTCCCGCATTTTGTACTGCGCGGGCAACTTTGTGTTTCGTTCGCTCGATCGCGGCAACAACCTGCGAAAGATCTCGCCGGAGATCGCCGCCTCGGATCGCGGCAGCGCCACAGCTCTAGCTGAATCCCCATTTGACCCGGATGTCTTGTACGTGGGATCTGATGATGGGGCGTTGTGGGTGACCCGCGACGGCGGCAAGAACTGGCACGACATCACCAAGAACCTGGGCTTGGCTGAGCAGTATCTTGTCAGTTCGATCGAAGCTTCGCGACATGAAGCGGGACGAACTTACGTTGCGTTGGACGGGCATCGAAGTAATAACGATGCACCACACATCTACTCAACCGAAGACAACGGCGAGACGTGGCATTCGATTACTGGCAACTTGCCGGACGGATCGACTCGCTGCCTACGCGAGGACGCGGTGAATCCCGATCTACTCTACTGCGGAACCGAATTCGCAATTTGGGCATCACTGGATCGTGGCGGACACTGGACCAGAATTAACAACAATCTGCCGACTGTAGCGATTCACGAGATCGCCGTGCATCCGACGGAAAGCGAAATCGTCGTTGGCACACATGGCCGAAGTCTCTGGGTACTGGACGTGACGCCACTACGTGGGTTCACCGGCAAGGTCGCGGGCACGGACGCGTATCTGTTCAAACCGGCGACCGGTGTCCTGTGGGCTGGGGCACTGAGTTCGTCCCATTCGGGCAATCGCCACTTCGTTGGCCAGAATCCAGATGCCGGTACGGGCATCTCGTATTATCTCGGTGAGGAGGCGAAAGAGGTTACGATCGAGATCCGAGACATCCACGGAGACGTTATTCGACAACTACCGACCGAACACAAGAAGGGTCTGCATCAGGTGATGTGGGATCTTCGCCGAGGTCCGAAGGCACCGCAACGCAGCCGACGCACCGGCCCGCCGGTCTCGCCCGGAGTCTACCTTGCCAGATTGACAGTCGACGGCGAACCTTTCGAGCAGGAGATCAAGGTGGTCGCCGATCCGGAATACCCAGCGGCGATGTTACTCAAGGAATTGAACGAACACGAACGAAAACGTCGTCCCGAGTTTGTCGAGTAGTCTACCGACGGCCCCGTTTTCAACTCTCATCGGGATGGGCGATGAAGCGATATCCCGCGTCGCGAATCGTCAGGAAGTGCTTCGGTTGCGCCGGGTTTGATTCGAACGCTTTCCGGAGTCGGCGGATGAACTGATCAGGTGCCCGCGTCTGCAGGTTGCCTGGCAGCCCCCAAACGTTTTCCAGCAGTTCGTTTCGCGGAATGACACGGCCTTCGTTCTCGGCAAAGTAGCGAACCAGGCTCATCTCCAGTTGCGTCATCCGCACTGGTTGATCGCCGACAGTGACTTCGAATGTGTCGAAGTTGACTACGACGTCCCCGAACTCGAACACCATGACCCGGCTCGGCTCCGCTTCCGATTGTTGCACACCGGAACCGTGAAGCTCCAGCAGGTTTCTGATCCGGCTGAGGAACTCGTCCAGATCGAACGGTTTGGTGAGATACTGATTGGCGCCAACGTCGAATCCACGAGCTCGGTCTTCGGCCAGCGTCCGCGCCGAGAGGATCAGCACGGGCAGGTTCTTGTCTCGGGCACGAAGCGATTCGCACACTGCGTATCCGCTCATTCCCGGCAACATCAGGTCGAGGACTACCAGATCGATGTCGCCGGCATTCTCCTCGACCGCTGCCAACGCCGACGGCCCGTCGCCGACCGTTGTTACGCGATAACCTTCCGCGTCCAGGTTGTACTTGATCCCAGTGGCCAAGTGCTGTTCGTCCTCCACGACGAGGATATGTGCTTTCTCAGCCATGCTCATGATCCTATCGGAAGCTGTACCTCGAAAACGGTTCCATGCCCATCGTCCCCATCTCGCACTCGGATGCGACCGCGAAGTCGCTTGACGAGCGTACGCACGATGTAGAGTCCCAAGCCTGTACCGGGTTTCTCTCGCTCCAATTCAAGACCCAAACGGACAAATCGTCCAAAGATCTTCCGTCGCAGATTGGCAGGGATCCCTTTGCCATTATCCGCGATTTGCGTGATCGCGCGTCCATCGGTGTCGGACCTCAGCGTGACTTCAACCTGCGGATCGGAACCCGCATATTTCACAGCGTTGTCCAACAGGTTGCGGAAGATCAGTTCCAGGTCGACGCGTCTGGCCCGAACGACGCATGGTTCCACGTCCAATCGAACAGTCGTCGGAAGAACTCGATAGCTAAGGCAAACCGCGTCGGCGCATTCTTTCAGCAAGTCCGCCAGAGGCACATCCTCGGCTTCCCCGTCGACGCGGCCCGAGTCCAACCGTCCAGCATCCAGCATCTGGTTGATCAGCCGATCAAGCCGCTCGATATCCTCCAGCATGAAGGCATAGAACGTTGTCTGTTGTTCCTGGCTCACCTGACGACGGCGCAGCGTCTGTAAATAGAGCTTCATCGAGGCGATCGGTGATTTCAACTCGTGCGTGACGCTGTCGATGAAGTTGGATTGTCGGCGAGTGAGGTTGATCGCCTTGACTGACAACACCAAGTACTGCACCACGCCAACGACCAAGATCACGATGAAGGCCGTACCGACGGAAAGAAACGTCCAGTGCCAACCTGCTGAACTCGGCCTGTCCATCGCTCCGAATACGTTCAACAGCACCCACCCCACAGTCAATACCGCAAGCAGCGCGATCATGATGATCGCCAAGGTGATCGACTGTTGGAGAGAACGTCCCTGAGGCATCGATGACGGGCCCTGTCACTAACGTGTCAAACGAGCGGAATCCGCCTGATCCCGAGCGTATCAGAACCGATGAAGGACCGTCAAGCAGCGGGGCCGCGTCCTCTCTGATGCGATTGGGCACACAACCGCTGCAGAACTGCGAATAGCGATCGCTGTCTTCGTGATGCTGCGCATGACTACACAAGTGGATCGAGACGCGCAAATGGATGAGCAACCGTGAAGCGACCTGCTACATCGGCCAAGCATCTTCCCGCAAGTGATGACCGATAGATCTCTCAGGAGAATCGACTGGAAGAAAGAATGGCCACGTTGCCAGATCGCAAACGCGCCAAGTTGTACTGTGATCGAAATCGGACACTAGCTGCTAACTGACCGAATTCTCAGCAGACGCATCCTGTGCCACCTTGCATACCTCAGCGTTGCAGTTACAATATTTGTAGGTTCTGGGGCTGCATTTACAGCAATAGCATGTGATGCACTCCAAGCCACTGGAGACGCAACGGAGGGCCCCTCCGGTCTCTCTTCCATAGACTGCGATGCAATGGCGGCAAACGGGTTCCCGTGCCCATCTGCTTACTGGCTCACTCGCACGGAAGGACGGCAAGACATGGGATTCTTCAACTGGCTGAAAAGCAGGTCGTCCCATCGCGGCAAGGGCTTGTGGCTGTACAAGCGGGGAATGGAGAAGGCGAAGAAGCGTGACCACACGGGCGCGATAGACGATTACACCGCTACGGTCGACATGGAAGGCATCCCTCCCGACGTGAAAGCTATGGCCCTCTACAACCGAGCTGCGGTCCGCGACGCCAGCGGCGATAGTCCGCAAGCCGTGGATGATCTAAACGCCGTTCTTGCAATGGCGGAGCCACTGGAGAAAGTCAAAACGGCCGCCAAACAGAAGTTAATGAGAATGGAACGCCGGAGTGGCGGAAACTCCCCTTCGTGACGTCGCATTCTTGAATCGTCGATCCCTGATCGTGACCTCTTTCAAAACTACCATCATCATCCACTATGTCCGCAGAACCACTCTTCGCCGTATTTGTAGACTTCGAGAACCTGGCCATTGGCGTCCGAGGAATGAAGGGAGGGAGATTCCAGATCCAATTGGTCTTGAAGCGACTGCTGGAGAAAGGCCGTATCGTCTACAAACGCGCCTATTGCGATTGGAGCAACTACCGGGATTCGGTGAATGAGTTTCACGCCCAGGGGATTGAACTGATCGACATTCCTCAGAGCAAGGTAAGTGGCAAGAACAGCGCCGACATCCGAATGGTCGTGGATGCGCTCGATCTCTGCTATTCCAAAGAGCACATAGATGCTTTCGCGCTCATTTCCGGTGACAGCGATTTTTCGCCACTCGTTTCCAAATTGAAAGAAAACGACAAACGCGTCATCGGCTGTGGCGTAAGAAGCTCTACATCGGACTTGCTGATCGCGAATTGCGACGAGTTCATCTACTACGACGATCTGATTCGGGCGGCCAAGAAGACAAAGGCTGCGCCCAAGAAGGGCAGGACGAAGAAGGACAAACAGCAAGAGATCATTGACCAAGTCTTGGAGGTTCTGGACTCCGTGGGACGGGATTACGACCAGGTGTGGGGGTCAATGCTCAAACAGGCCATTCGACGAGTGCATCCTGGCTTTAACGAGGGATCCTACGGCTATCAGAGCTTCTCGGATCTGCTAGTAGACATAGAGGCAAAGAAGCTGATTGAACTCGACTACGACGATAGTCGTGGGAATTACAAGGTGCGCAGGACGAAGGATTGAACGTATTCTTCATGATGGACGAGACTTTTCATCAGTCAGAAACGCGAACTAACAACGGTGCAACATGAACGATGCAAGGCATGCGCCTATGATTCAAGATAGTGGGAAGAAGATCTGTCCGATTTGTGGCAAATCGTCCTATTCACGCGATGGTATCCATCCCCAATGCGCCATGCTTCAAGCCGACGCTCCACGAGAACAACGGCTTCGGTCAGAAAGAAAACGGAAGTCGAAGGCAAAGAAGACGGGACAGAAATCGTGGAACAAGGAATGTCCGAAATGCCATGTTTCGGTTCATGTGCGTCGGAAAACCTGTGATTGCGGCTACGCCTTTGAAGGTCGATGAGCATCCAATGGGAGCTATGTTGAGAACTCTCCATGGAGATCGCCAGAGGGTACCGCGGTCTGCGTTATTCGAACGATCCCGACGGCTGGCGTGAGCCGCGAAATTCGCAAATCAGGTACTTCTGGCTTTGGCCGATACCTCGGTCAATTCTTGTTCATCGACGATCCAGCCGCGGCAAGATGGAGCTTTGCATCGGCATCGAATTGCGGAAGATGCCGACCAGTTGTAGTCGATGGTCAATTCATCCCCTGGTCTGATGGTCCGAAGCGCAAACAGAAAGACACGTCTCGTCACCGAAGGCTCGTCTTCAACGCGCAAGTCGTACCAGTCAAATTCGCAGTTTGGCTCGCAACTGTGGTTCACAAAGCGAAAGGGGGATTCAGGCTCCAAACATCGCCCATCGCCGATATACATGCAGTAATCCGAGCCGTATTCTTCATCGTAAACCACCTGCCCCTCGATCTCGCCAATCATTTGTTGGGGCCGAAACCATCGCTGTGAAAAGACACCTTTGCCGACATTAGACCTGCCGACGCGGACATCTTTTCTTGCGTGATCCTCGCAATGCCTACTCGTCTGGGAGTCTTCCATGATGGGGCATCTCCTCAGCAAGGTAATAGCGCTCGTTAGTCTTCCTCAGACGCGATTGAGCAGTGCAGTTCGTCTAATTCGTCGGTGCGGCCACTTGGACGGAGGTAGCACACGGACCTTTGCGCCCTTGCCCTACTTCGTACTCCACCGCTTGGCCTTCGCGAAGTTCTTCGAAGGCAACGCCTTGGATTGCCGAGTGGTGAAAGAACAGATCGTCTCCTTCTCCTTCGATGAACCCAAACCCACGTTCTGAGACTAGTTTTCTGATTTTGCCTGTTGGCATTTCTGCCCTCCGTCAAAGGGTGTGAAAGTTTGCCGAGTCCTAGCGTGATATGACTAGGCTGCCGTACTGTTTGCCAGCCTCTAGATCCAGCGTCTTGCCATCACGAGTTGGTCTTCGGTCACCAGCACCGTGACCACTATGTCGTCGCCAGTCTGAATACACTCCGAACGCTTTCGGCTCAGAACAGCATGGCTTGACTAATTTCGCCTCGGGTACAATCCTTCCTCAACTTCACGAGACTTGCGGCCGTCGCGACGGTCACACTTGAGCCGGGGGTTGCTGAGAATGGGTAGACTCATATTCCTGGCAGCGCTCTCGCACGGAGCGGAACGGCATGCCTTCCTTGCGCACGTATCGTTCGCCACGGATGAACCAGAAGGCCAATCCGCCAGTGTTGTGGTATACACCTGGCGTTTCGTCGCCCCGAGCCACCGAGCGGCGAACACCCAGGGAACCTTTCTTACCAGTCTTTCCCCAACCCCGACGCTCCATGATTATGCGAACCACGACTCCGACCACTTGACGTAAACGCTGAGTGCGCCGGGGATGCTTCGAAGCGAGAAACTGATTGATGGCTGGCACCGATTCAAGCTCGCGTACAACGCCCGCCAATGGGGCCCTGTCGTGGTGTATCTCCGATTCCTCCATACGCCGATGCCGATCTTGATCGCTGAAGAACTTGAGCACCTCGTCGAAAGGTTGCTCGGGATCGTTTACGACGTCGGCAAACGTCCTGCCTTGACGGTCTTCGAGGAACCTCTTCTTTGTGAGGGTCACTTTCGGCATTTTGGCGCTCCACTACGTCAGGTCTTCACGGATTGAAAGCCCAATATCTGGACGTGCAAAAAATGAAACTGCAAAAATTATATCTGCGACCTGGGGGGCAGCAAGGGCAATCCAGCCTTTTTTGACGCGGTATTCGCGAAATTTCAGAGTGTCTTCTTCCCTGCAGGGCGTCGCACGTGAAGTCTGCCATTACGGAACGCCGTGCCGATTGCCTTAGGCACATCGGCTTGAGCGAGAACCAACCTTGCGCGGTTTTCTGCCACCCTGGCCTTCATTTCCTGTCCAAGGGCAACCGCTTCAGTTCGGCGTTGCTCCGCGCGAGCCCAATCGCCGCGAGATCAACCTCGGCCTGATCCACTTACAGGTGTGCGCTCACATTCTTGCGAAATCAAGATGTGCTCCGGCGGCCCAGATTCTCTTCACGATTGGGGATCATTTTGAGGGACTC
>CAZUAH010000008.1:0-72418 GCA_964617665.1 uncultured Pirellulaceae bacterium | reverse complement strand
CATCCGAACGCCTGATCCATGCAAGTGGTTACACGTTAAGGCTACGGTTCAGGGTAGAAAGGTGGCTGTCTATCTCAACGGCAATGCAAAGCCAAGTATCGAGGTGGATGGAATGTTCGACGAGGATGAAGAAGGTGTCGTCGGACTCTATGGTCAGGGCTGCTTCGCCAATTTTCGCTACACAATCGACTGAGCATAGGGGACCCCAAGTATCGCCCGCGAACGTCGTTCAACGGCTTCCACCGCCAGTTACTCGGGAATGTCCACATTGTCCGCGTGTCTTGGCTTGCACATTCACCGGTCGCGTTGGCTCCGTCTCGATCCTCCCGCAACGCCAGGAGGTTACCGGCAAGGACGACTGTATTTCAAGGTCGGTGTCTCCTAGTCGTGGTCGGGTATATTCTGTTGTTGATCTCTCAACAGTACGGTCTCACTGTGATCGATCTGGACGCGTATACCGTCCGTCGTACCTGTCATCGACGATAGGTTAACTCGAAAGTCATCTCCGCAGCCCAAGAAACGATAAAAGGAATCACGGACATTACGCCGTAATCCCTTTGCGGTGGACCACTTGCATCGAAGTGGAGGTGAAGGGAGTCGAACCCTCGACCTCAGCATTGCGAACGCTGCGCTCTCCCAACTGAGCTACACCCCCGAAGGAACCGCTGTGTGAAACAGCGACTTATAAGGTTATCTGCATGCCTCCAGATTGTCCAGGCCACCGAACGGGCAGCAAATGACCACGCACGAATGCCCAAGAATCGTCGCTTTGCCTCCGGGGCTCCGTGTCGCGGGGTTCAAGGCTCCATTCCAAGGCTTCGCCAGTGGGCCGCCTTTTGCGACTCTACGCCAAGCTCGTCCGTGATCGCTTGCCAACGCTTGGCTGCAGCTTCGAGACACTCTGCGGGTGTTTGGTGTCCCTGGATCGCTTGGTGGACTGCTTCGTCCAAGGCGGCCATGTAACGAGCGCGACCAGGAACGCGCGGCGAGTACAGGTGGAGGGGACGTCGGCAGGCGTGTTTCACCACCTCCGCGTAATCGCCGGCAATGGCGGCGTCGAAGTCCTTATCCATCCACGCTCCGGCCGACTGCATTTGACTGGCACGATACAGGGTGGTCGCGGGACTTTGCGGCGAAATCGCGATGCTCCATTCGGTTCCGGAGAGACGCAACAGCATGTCCTGCGCCGCCTGCGGCCTTCGTGACGAGTTGGTCACGGAACCAAGGCGGCCGGCAATCCCCATCACGGTGACATGCCCGGCCTCGGGATCCTCACGCTTCTGCCATTCGGCGTCGCTTGGTTCGTAGACTTCGCTGGAACCTGGCAGTGCAACGACTTCGATCGGAAGGGGGGCACGCGATTCCGATTTCGCTACGTCACTGTGCCCACCGACGTGACTAGGCCACGTGATCGCCATGGCACAATGACCGGCCAGCAATTCACGCCGCACGTCGGTTGGCGAGTAGGTCGCGGCTTCATCCGGCGCCAGCTTGGCTGCTGCGACCAATTCCTCCAATGCTCTGACAAACGGCGGTGAAGCAATCAACGGTTCCATCGAGTACAGATCGAACAGTGTGGATAGGTAGTTGCGATGGCGAGCGTAGCCGGCGGCCCGCGCCAAGAGCGTCTGGCCGGCCCACCCAGGCGCCAGCGGTTCGATCGCGCCGTGCCAGGGCGCGTCTTCCGATGGGGCCAACTGCCCCAGGCTGTCGCGAACCGCAAGACGCGACGCCAAACGCTGGTATTCCGTCCAGGACGCTGGTGGCCGTTCGCCGAGACTCTCTAAGAGATCTGGACGGTAGAAGAGGACGAAGGTCGGAGAACCAAGCGGCACGGCGTACACTTTTTCACCCCACACGATATCCTGCTGGCGGATCAACTCGAAAATGTCTCGCCTGGCGAATCTCGGGCGGTCCAATTCCTTGCTGTCCACGCTTCTGTCGTTCACCACATCGTCGTCAATCGGGACAATCAGATCGCGACTGGCCAATTCGCCGATAAGGCCGCTCGGATAGATGACCGCGTCGGCTGGCAGGGGGCGGTCGCCGTGTTCTAGGATTTCCTTGGTCTCCATCTGGCGTACTTTGATTTCGCCTTCTGCTCGTGCCTTCCATTCGCGATCGACGGCATCGGCCAGTCCCTTATCGTCCACCACGATCAAACGCACGGGAGCGGCTGGTTTCGAAGGCTTGGAGGATGGCGTCGGCCCATCATCTGCCTCTGGACAGCCGCAGAAGAATGCCAGCAGCGTGGCAATCATCGGAAGCCAGTTCCGGTCCCGTCGGGTGCCGGTCATGGTCGTGTTGGATGAGCAGTCTGAGTGTGAAAACATATAGAAAAACCTGTTGTGGCCCAGAAAAACGCCCTACCATTTCAAACGTCGTTACAATAATCTACTTCCCCGATTTGATATCCGAAAGGATCTGAAACCGCGTTTTGTCATCTGGTTTGAAGTTCATAGTCATGGAACCAGCATCCAAAGCCACCGTCATTTGTCCGGCGTGCAAGACCGAACTGACGCCGAACGCCACCAATTGCGACAGTTGCGGGGCGGCAACTCAAGCCGTCACGAGCACGGACGCCGATCGGGAGAAGAGCGGCGGTCTGCGTAGGTTCATCGATAATCCATGGGTGATTCTGGCGCTAATGTTTGGGGTGGCAATGGTGCTTGGCCTGCCCTTTCTGTGGAAAAGCCGGGGTTTCTCTACCTCAGGAAAGACTTTCTGGACCATAGCTGTAACGCTATACACGCTTCTCGCCTTCTGGCTATTCTGGCAACTCATGCTATGGTGCTGGGGTAGACTTGAACCCTTCTTTGGCACGTTCTTCTAAGAATCCACACAGCACGGCAGTGATTGTCGACTGATGATCTTGGCCACACGCGCCATCGCGTCCTCTATCCCAAGTACGCCAGTCGCACGAAAACAGTTTGACATCAGTCGCCCGTTTTCGCCAAACTACCGGTTGGCGGCCGCGTCTTTCACAACCAGGAAACCAGCGGCGGGCCGGCGTCGTCTAGTCTGATGGCAAGGCGTTGGCATAGCACACCGAGCCTCTTCCCACTCATACAGAAGGAACGGAGCGATGAAACGCACAGTGAAACCCATTCTCGGAATCCTCTTACTCCTGTTTGTCTCCCCAGTGTGTGGGCAAGGTGTGTTGATCGTTGTTGACCCATCCGTGCCCACCCCATTGCCGCGGCCGATCATCTATCCGCCACCCCGCCGTCCGATTCCCCCACGACCACGCCCTCAGCCTCCTGCGTCCTACAAAATCAAGGAATTGGCGGTCCAAGCGCGCATACAGGACCAAGTGGGCCGCGTCCAGGTCTCGCAGTCGTTTGTCAACACGGGCAGCCGTCAGATGGAAGTCTCGTTCGTATTTCCTCTGCCCTACGATGGTGCGGTGGATCAACTGACGTTCATGGTCGACGGCAAAGAGTACGCTGCAAAGCTACTGCCGGCCGCCGAGGCGCGATCTATCTACGAAGGCTACATTCGACGCAATCAGGACCCGGCCCTTTTGGAATGGATGGGAACCGGAATGTTCAAGACCAGCGTATTCCCGGTTCCGCCCGGCGCGGAACGCAAAGTGACGTTGCGCTATAACCAATTGTTGCGCAAGGACCGAAACGTAACCGACTTTCTATTTCCGCTGTCCACGGCAAAGTATACTTCGCGCGCCGTTGAACGAGTGTTGATCGAGGCGTCGATCGAGAGCACGGTCGAAATCAAGAGCGTGTACAGCCCCACTCATTCGGTCGAGGTGAAGCGATCCGACGACAACCATGCCACGGTGAAGTACGAGGTAAAGAACCAGGTGCCAACCAGTGACTTTCGCCTGTTCTTCGACACCGCCAAGGGCTCGCTGGGTGCCAGCGTTCTGAGTTATCGGCCGGAAAAGAAAAACGATGGCTATTTCCTGCTGTTGGCCACCCCGCAGATCAAGGACAAGAAGGCCGAACGTTCGGCTAAAACGGTCATCTTTGTCGTCGACCGCTCGGGCAGCATGAGCGGCAAAAAGATCGAGCAGGCCAAGGAAGCGTTGAAATTCGTCCTGGACAACCTGCGCGAAAACGACACGTTCAACATCGTCGCCTACGACAGCAGCGTCGAGTCCTTCCGGCCGGAACTCCAACGCTACGACACCAAAACGCGCAAGGCCGCTTTGGGGTTTGTCGAGGGCATTTATGCCGGTGGAAGCACGAACATCGACGGGGCGTTGGCCGCGGCTCTGGGCATGATCCAGGATGCCGATCGGCCCAGTTACGTGATTTTCCTGACCGACGGCTTGCCCACGGCAGGCGAGACCAACGAAGCAAAGATTGTCGACAACTCGCGTGAAAACAACAAATACCGAACGCGCGTGATCAACTTTGGCGTTGGGTATGACGTGAATAGCCGTTTACTGGATCGACTCTCGCGTGCCAACCACGGCCAGAGCGAATTCGTTCGCCCGGACGAAGACATCGAAACGCACGTCAGCCGCCTGTACAACCGCATCAGTTCGCCGGTGATGACCGAATTGGCGGTTGAATTCGATCTGGAGGACATTCGTGTGGAAGACGGCCCGCCGGTCAGTCGAGTGTACCCGCGCGAGGTTCACGACCTGTTCGCCGGAGAACAATTGGTGCTGGTTGGACGCTACAAGAAACCGGGCGACGCCAAGGTGACCGTGCGCGGCAAGGTTGGCCAGAAGGAACGCAAATTCGATTTTCCGGCAAAGCTGACAAAGGAGAGCAAGGACGAATCCTATGCGTTTGTCGAGAAACTGTGGGCCATGCGCCGCATTGGCGATATCATCGACGAGATGGACTTGAAAGGGAAAAACGACGAACTGGTCAAAGAGTTGGTTGCCCTATCCACAAAGCACGGCATACTCACACCTTACACGTCGTTCCTGGCTGACGACATCGCCCAGCCGACGGAACTTGCCGATCTCGATTCCGGCATCCGTCGGACGGATTTGGCGCTGAACCGACTGCGCGAATCTGCAGGACGGGCCGCGTTTGCCCAAAGGTCCGAGAAGAAACTGCTGCGTGAGGCCACGCGAGTACCATTGGCATCCGGCTTCGGCGGCGGCATGGCCCCCAGCGATGCGGCTGAGGGTGAGCAGTTTCGGGGTGGTGGAGGAATGGGTGGCATTGGCGGCAGGGTCCCCGCACCCGCGGGGCCGGCGGTCAGGTTGCGAAACATCGAGACCGACGAGGAAGTCGCAGTCGATTCGGTGCAGATCGTCGGCAAGGAGGCGCTGTACAAACGCGGCAAACGATGGTTCGCAGCCAGTGCCCAAGGAGTGGACTTGGTCAAGGACAAAGACAAGATCAAGACCATCGAGCGTTTCACCGTGGAATACTTCAAGCTGGTCACCGACAACACAGCATCGGAGAATGCGGTCCTGGCCAGGCAGAAAGCCGGCGAGGAGTTGATCATCAAGTTGAGAGGGCAGGTGTACCAGATCCGGTAGAGCCGCGATCCTCGTACGACACACGCGTTCTCATTCAAACTGGGGGCTCGTGAGCAGTAGCGATGACGAGCAAGCCGCGACGCGGTATATCCGAGGCTTTTGATTTGTTCAAGCTGCACAGTTTGTAACGGCATGGAAACCCGAAGCGTGACGGTCTGTTGACTTAGTCGGAAACGGCAATTCTCCGTACGACGTGTAGGTCATGCCTTACATGACGATACCAGATATTGCGTCACGCACAGCCTGGACTACATTACATCAACAGGCCGGTGAGCGAGGGAATCCCCGGAATAGTCCCTCGCTTGCGCTTCCGTTAGCACGTTTGACGGCGCTCGCGCGCCGCATCAATGCCAACGCCGCAGGCTGAAGCGAAAAGCGCGATATCGAAAGCGAGGTCGGTGTCACGTTGTTGGGCAGATATTGCCTCATCAATACACCCCACTTCCGTCCGCGCTGCGTGCCTGTCCGTCTTTCGGTATTGGCCGTCGGTGGCGGGGCGGTACAATTGAGATTCTTGCGGACGCGGTACACATCAGTCACCGCCGAAGGCGTTTCTTCTTGGGGAGGTGCCCGATGGCACGGAAGACCAAAAAACTGCCGCAGTTAGGCAAACTGCCGCGACTGTACAAGTTTTTTCTCAACCCTTACAAAGACGTTCGCTTCACCACCTCTTGTCCCGGTTGTACAGGGAAGACCAAGCAGCGAAAACTGCCGTTGGCCATTCACGTGGATGACTGGGGAATGGTCATCCTGAACAAGACTTGCCGCTTTTGTCCAAACTGCGACCTATTGATCGCTCACCAGGATGAAATCGAAGCCCAGCTGGCTGAGGTACTCACGCAGATGGCGCCGCAGTCCGTCGGCAATGACTACCTGATCATTGGCTCCGTGGAGCGAAAGCACTGGCGGCGTGGTTTGACCGATCCACTCACCAGCGCGGAGATGATCGAGGCTCTACACGATTTCAAGGACCACGTGCACTTCAAGCCGGCGCCGGTTTGGCAATGTCGTGGAAAACGGACAAGACCGAAATAGCACGAGCCTATTTCGAGCAAACCGTCGGTCGATTTGGCCCGCCGTGCAACCGGCCCTCAAAACCTGACCGTCGGGCTGGACTGCTGTCAATTGCCCGTCGAATTGGGGCCAGGATCAGCCCGTTAGGGATACGTTTTTCCGGATCGCAACGATCGTGTCATCTACCCTTCATACGAAAACCTGCCGCCAGAATGTGCAGATTCTGGCGTAGAATGGCTTGAGAATCCAACCTATTCGGCGCCTGAATGAGCGTCCTCGGAACGTGCGGTTCTCGCATAAGCTAGATTTGAGTGGAGGTTGCCCTTTTCGAGTGTGTGGAACCGGAACTGCGGAAGTAGACAATGGGTGAATTGATCGTCCTCGACGATTCCTGCAGCCGTTGCGGCGCCGCGTTTCTTGAATCGGACAATTATTGTGGAAACTGCGGCCTTCCGACCGCTGTTCCTGGGTATGCCGGCGATGAGGCGGAGTTGGTCAATCTTCAGCGTGAATTCGTGGACGTTCCGTCTCGTCAATCGACCGTGGCTCCACGGCGCGAGCAATCGCTGGTCACCTCCGTATTGGAGAATCGTTCGTACGTCATTGCGATCCTGCTGTGCGCCGGACCGATTGGACTTCCGGCACTTTGGTTCAGCCGCCGTTTCTCTCGGCGATTCAAAATCATCATCACTACAGCATATTTCTTGTTCACTGCGGTCCTGCCATTGGCGATCACGTGGTACGTCCTTGATAGTGCCGTGCGTCCACTTGTGGATGCTCTTAATCAATAGGGTTTCGGCGTCCTACCGGCCGTGTGCCGTTCGACGCCAATCGATTCGGGAGGCATGAGTGTGATCATCGTTGAGGATTTCCACAAAGCCTACGACAGGACCGTTGCTGTTTCGGGTGTTTCGTTCGAGGTTGCACCAGGGCAGGTTCTGGGTCTGGTAGGCCCCAATGGGGCAGGAAAGACCACGACGATGCGGGCCTTGGCGGGAATCATCCCCAGCAGTCGAGGGCGACTTCGGGTCGCCGGGCATGCTCTTGACCGCGAACCGCTGGCGGCCAAGAACTGCCTGGGATACGTTCCCGATGATCCACAACTGTTTCGCGACTTGACCGTCGAGCAACACTTGGCATTCAGCGCCAGCGTGTACCGTGTGGCGGACGCTACCGAAAAAGCCGCCGAGTTGCTAGACATGTTCCATTTGGCTTCGAAGGGAAAGACCCGAGCGAGCGATTTGTCGCGCGGAATGCGGCAGAAGCTCGCCATTTGTTGCGCCTACTTGCACGATCCGGTCGCGATTCTGTTTGACGAGCCACTTACGGGACTCGACCCTCACGGAATCCGGACGCTGAAGCAATCCATCGCAGATCGCGCTGGACGGGGGGCTGCTGTGATCGTCAGTTCGCACCTGTTGGCGATGATTGAAGACATCTGCGCGAGCGTGTTGATTCTGGATGCGGGAAGGCAGCAATTCTGCGGTCCGCTGGAAGACTTCAAGGCGAGTTTTGGAAGTGGCGACGAAGCCGCATCGCTGGAAGAGATCTACTTCCTCACAACGGGGGAATCCCTGTCGGCCGAATTGGTAGAGTGCTGATTTCCGTCCGTGCCGCTTGTGTCGTTTCCGACCACGATTCTAACCCATCGAATTCGCCAACCTGACGTGACCACAAACATCCTTCATCCCGCACTCGGCCAATTACTTCGCTATCGAGCCTCCGCCAGACTGGCGCGGATTTGCCGAGGGTTCTCTACGCCTCGCAGGCTGGTACTCTCGTGCCTCGGGCTCCTGTTGGCTGTCATCTGGCTGAGCAACGCGGCCCTGGCTATCTTCTTGCGCGAGCCGTCGGATCCGGCGACGCTACGCAGCATCATACCGCTGGGGCTGTTGGTCTACAGCCTCTGGCATATCGTACGGGTCGCGTATTGGCGTCCGGAGGATATGATTGAGTGGACTCCAGCCGAACGGGAACTGTTGTGCGGGAGGCCGTTTGAGCGTCGCGACTTGCTGTTGTACCGATTCGGTCCGATCATCACGTCGGCCGCGATCAAGGCCGCCTGCTTCTCGCTGCTGATGTTGCCAGACTTGCGTTTGCCCGTGGCTGGACTGATCGGCGCGCTACTAGCTTTGCTGTTCGTCGATCTCTTTCGGATGGCCGTGGAGATTGTCGCGGGCGGCGTCAGACGACGGACATATCGTTGCTTGCAGATCGCCGTGTTGGTCACGCTCTCGGTCGTGTGCGTCTGTGCTCTGGCAAACACATTCCGCTCGCCCATGGCCCTCGAGGCTGGCAAGTCACCCAGGTCATTGGGACTGGTGATGCACGTCCTGAATTCCGCGGCACAGTTGCGCGAGACTCCGATTGGCACAATGCTGGAACTGCCATTTCACGTATTCGGCAACGTCATCACAGCGCAGCAATACTCCGTTGGTCTTGTCGCCTGGATTGCGTTGGCCTTGGCGATGGTCTCTGTGTTGGCTTGGTTCGTGTTACGGATCGACGCGTATTTCTTCAAAGCCGTTGTCCTGCGCGAACGATTGGAATACCGGCATACAGAATCGACCCACAGTCCCGCCGCTGCCACCAGTGCGGTCCCGACCGGCCTGCCACGCGTACCGCCGTGTGCGGGGATCGGCCCGATTGCCTGGCTGCAAGCGATCGGAGCGTACGGTCATGGAGGCGGCCTGCTGGTGGCCATCGCCGCGCCCTGCGTGTTGGCGTGCCTGCCGCTGATCGTGTTTGACGATCCCCACATGGTCCTGTTGAACGTCGTCGGCTCGCTGGCGTTCTATTCTTTTCTTCTGTTACCGGCAGCGCTGAAATTCGACTTTCGACGAGATGTGGACCGGATCGCGACACTCAAATCGCTGCCTATCCGGCCGACCGCGGTGGTGACAGGTCAACTTGCCACTCCAGTCTTGATCACCAGCGCGTATCAGCTAGTCGTACTTCTGATCACCGAGTTGATCTGTCCCGTGCATCCGGGTTTGCTGGTTGCCGCGTGCGTTCTTCTGGCACCGTTGAATATCTTCATTTTCGCGTTAGACAACCTGGTCTATTTGCTCTATCCATATCGTCCCAACCAGGAGAGCCTCGAGATCTTCCTGCGCACCACGTTGACATTCACGGCCAAAGGACTGTTGTTCGGGTTGGCCCTCGGCGTCAGCCTCGGCTGGGCGCTGGTAGCCGTGCAAATAGCAGGCGTGCTCACCGTATCAAATTCGCTATTGGGTGACGCCAGACTTGTCTTTGTCGCCGGTGCCTGGTTCATGCTGTGCCTATCGGCCGTGGCGACGTGGTGGTTGCTCGTACGCGCCTACTGCCGCTTCGACCCCAGCCAGGACACGCCGGCGTAGTAACGAAAGGAAGTCGAGCGAGATGCCGTAGCGTCGCTACTTGTCGCCTACTTGGGCTTCGATCGCCTCCTGGATGGCTTCAGCAAGTGGTTCTGCGGCAGCGGCAGCGTCTGCGGGTGCTTCGGCAGCCAGGCGCGCTTGCTCCTTGGCCACGAAGGTGTCGCGGGCAGCCGTCAGCTTCAGGATCTGAGCCTGTATGTCCTTGCGCCGCTGGGTCATCTTGGCAAGGTGAACCTTGCGCTGAGTCAGATTCATCGCCTGCATCACTTTGGGCAGTTGTTCCGGCTTGAGGTCTTCAAGCTTGACATCGCCGCCGTCTATCGCGTCGACCAAGTCCCAGCCGGAGTTCTTGTAGAGACCTGATGCCTTGAAACCGGCGCGGGCCGCTGCCGCGCTGACGGCAGACTTGGCAGCATTCACATCCTGCATTTCCTGCCTATTGGCGTACTTCTTGCGAGTCTCGCCGTCTCCGTAGGGCAGATATGTTCCGTTCAGCTCGCCGCTGAGTCTAGCCAGTTCTTTGTCTTGAGGCGTGGTGATCGCAACAGCCCGATGGTCCTGGTTGATGCACAAGTATGATCCTTCGGCGATTTGGGCACCGTGTTCCCAGTTGGTGCGTACTCCCTTTTCCCGATCGCCACAAAAAATCGTGCTTACGGTGATTCCCTTGTCGGCTGCCGTTTTACATGCGGTCCGGTAGTCGACGCCGCCTTGGGTAAACGCTTCGTTGCCCGCAACGAAGATGCAGCGGAGATCACCGTTCGCGTCACTCCAGTCCAGTTGACGCGTGGCGACTTGGATCACCTTGCCGCAATACTCTTCCCCGCCGTTGGTCTTCAACGCAAATAGAGCTTCTGAAATCTTGTCCAGGTCATTCGTCATCGGCACAACCATCCGGATGTAGCCCTCGGTGGCGGGCAGGTTGTCGTTGCCGTATTCGTACAGGGCTACTTCCAGCCGCGGGCTCTTGCCGGCCAGTTCTGTCTTGGCGAATTCGCCTACGATCTTCCACAGTTGTGTCTTGGCCTGGTCGATCAACCCGTCCATGCTGTTACTGGTGTCCAGCAGCAGCGCCAGTTGAACCGTCGGTGCCTTTCCACGCTTCCGTTTTGGCGCGTCGGCCTCCTTCGCGTACGTAGCCGAAACCATAGCCAAGATCATCAGCACGGACACCGCAATTCGCCACGGGTTCTGAGAATTGAACATGCTTTCGTCTCCTTAATCTGAGGAAGCGGGAATGCATCTATCTGCTACGGGTTGCACACCTGTAATTGTACGAACCCATACTGATAGATCCATTCAAAACGCTATTATTCCCGGCAGGGTGAAGCAGCCAGCGATATTTGCACCTCTACGTGATACCTTGTTGCGGTTGCATCGGGCGGCGAGAATACGAACGGGAAACTCAGATTACGGAGGTGAAGATGGCTCATAACAGCATGCGGAGTCGGGGCGTGGCAGCGGCTGTCTCGTTTGGATTGGTCCTTTGCATCGCGACCACGAACGCTGCGGAATCTGCCGGCAACTCCAGGCCGCGTTCAGTCCGAGTGGCGCTGATACAATTCGACTCGGTGCCCGAAAAGACCGAGCAAAACCTGAACGAAATGGAGCGCCTGACGCGGAAGGCCGTTGAAAACGGTGCGCAATGGGTGATGTTTCACGAGGGATGCCTGACGGACTATACGCCCAAGTTGGACAAACTGGCCGAGCCCGTACCGTATGGGCCGTCCTGCGAACGAATGCGAAAGCTGGCCAAGGGGTTAAGCTGCTTCATCAGCTTCGGCATGTCCGAACGCGACGGGATCAAGGTGTTCATTACCCAAGTATTCGTTGGGCCCGCGGGGCTTGTGCATAAATATCGCAAGAGCTGGCTCTGGCGGGGCGAAGACAAGGGGTATCGCAACGAGTGGGCGAGGTACGATACGGGAACTGGCCCGGAGCGGTTTGAGATCGACGGAATCGCCGCCACCTGCTTCATTTGTGCCGACGGCGCGGCGCCTCGATGCATCGAGCGTGCTCGACTCGTGCAGCCCCAAGTCGTCTTCTATCCAAACAATCGTTCCGGCCTGCCGGATTTCCCAGTGTTTGGAGCCTACGCTGCCAAGATCGGAGCCCCGATGCTGGTCACGAACCGAGTGGGCAAGAGTTGGGACTACGCGTGCAAAGGCGGCTGCGTCGTTTTCGATGCCACTGGCAAAGTGCTGGCCAAGGCAAATCGCAACGGCGAGGAAGAAATCCTGTACCACACCCTGACTATTCCGGCCGTGCAAGAGATTGAACCGTGAGCACCGCCGTCGCTGTACAGTCTTTGCTCTAGCACGCCGTACCGGCTGATCATCAGCAATCGTGTTTTCAGGTGTCCGGGATCGGTTAGAAGCCGTCGGTCAGTCGTCGCCTCGCGCCGTGGCCATGATGCTTTCGAGCGACACGGGACAGCCGCCTTTTCGTTTGCTCTCGTCAGCGGCCTCCATGAACGCGAGGATTTCCAGCGTCTGTTCCGCGCTGACGGGCGGTACGCCGGTCTTGAAGAACTTGATGATCTCGACCAACAGACACTCGTAGCCCTCATACTTGCCCGCTTCCACGATCCCTTTGCTGCCGAAGACCGTAGCACCGTAGGTATGCGGACCGGTGCGGTGGCCACGGAACGTGCCGATGCGACCGTCGGCCCAGACGCCCGCGGCCACGTCTGTGTCCTCGGTCTGGATCCGCGTGACCGTTTTGCATCCTGGCCCCATGATGGTGAACAGGGTTTCAACGCCGTGAATCCCGTACCAGAAGAAATCCGGATGGTGCGGCTCCAGGCCGCATGGGCTGTGGGCATTGCATCCCCGGATGTCGCCGACTTTGGGGTCGTTCAACACCGCCTGTGTACCGGGCGAGAAACGCAGGCACGAACTGGAAAAACACGGTACTTTGTGTTCCTTGGCAAGTTGATAGATCTTGATCGCGTCAGACACTGAAGCGGCCATCGGTTTGTCGATGAACAAGGGCTTACCGGCTTCGATGACCGGTTTGGCCTGCTCCAGGTGGGGACGGCCGTCGATGCTAAGGATCATCACCACATCGACTTTCTCTAACAACTCGTCAATCGAGTCCACAAGTTCCACGTCCAACTTCTTGAACGTCTCGATGCCCCGCTTCAAGAGTTCCATGCTCTGCGGGATATCCGAACTGCCAGCAGGGTAGCCAGCCACGACGGTCATTTCGGCCAACTCGCCTTCGGCGTCCGGGTTGTTCAGAATTCGCGTCCACGAACCAGCGTGGGCGTCCAAGCCGATAATTCCGGCACGCAACGGCTCGGCAGGCTCCGCAGCACTAGCCGGCCGCAGGGCAGCGAATGTCATGAAAATGGCGACAGATATCGTTGCTGCGAAGCGTTTTGACATGGTGTTCTCCTTCGTTGTGAATCGGTCGTCTTGCGTTTCGGTTGCGTTCTGTAGACAACACCCTAACACATCATTTATCGCGTTACAAAGCGTACGGGCCACGGCGGCGGCAGTGTACGGGGTACTGTGGATGTGCCTCATGGCTGATATTGCCAATCGACTTTTCCCCAATGCCCCATCGTCTCGTCTACGAGCGAGAATAGGTCGGGATCGTACTGCTTGAGCGTCTCGCGGTTCGAAATTGGAGAGGCGGCGTCGTTGCGCGGAATGGCTGGGCCGACGGCGTCGAAGTAGCGGTAGGAAGCTTGGCCAGGCTGCGTCTGGCTCGGCAATGATGGTCGAGTCCTATTTCCCGTGCAATGTCCGACCCGATTGTGTACATTGGCACCTGTTCTTGGGCTAATCTCACGGCTTATCTGAACTAGCATGAAGTTGAGAACCATGAGAGCTATTTGGGCGATCACGCTCGTCTGCGTAGGTGTACTGGCTGTCACAAAGGACCTGCCCGCCGCGGATCCGCCGGCCACGTTCGATTTTGCGGAACTCGAAGCTGCCGTGGTACGCACCGGCGTTCGGGCGGTCGTCGAGCGGTTGGGCGATTCCAACAAGTATTTGGCTGCGGCGCTGACTCATGTCCGGCCTTACTTGGAGCATGACAAGCAACAATTGTGGTTTCAGTTGCAGGCTCGCACTCGGCTGGCGGGTTGGGAAGACTTCCAAGCGCAACTCCGCAGGCAGCCTCCTGCCGAGACGTTGATCGCGTTGTCCTCGAACTTGGATCCGGTCCCTGCGGGAATTGTAGGTGCGTGGCGGTTCGGAACAGGTCCGATCACTCACATTGGACTGTCCTCGGACCGGAAGTACGTCTACTGCGGATCGACGTCGGGGACCTTTGTCGTGATTGATGCCGAGTCGCTCGAAATCGTACGCCGAAACGATGACGCGGGCGCGGTGATTGCCACTTTCTCAGGGCCCGACGGGGACGTCTACGCTGCCGTCAAGCCCACTCGATCAGGACGTGGCAGCGGCATAATGGTGGTCGATATAGGCACGGGAAAAGAGGTTACACGATTGTACCGTACACGACGCGAGCATGGCTACCTTGGCAATTTGCCCTTGCCGCCTGGACTCATCACATCGCCCGACGGCAAGCGGTTGATTCAGGAGACTGATTCGATCAATTTCACTTGTCGAGCCTTCAGTGGCGCGCCCGAAGCCATACGGTTCACCGGCGGAGGCGACAAGACATTCTGCCAGACAGTCTTCATGCGGTTCGTTGAAGATGGAAGTCAGATTCTTACGGCTGACAATCGCGGACACGTCCGACATTTTGCTTATCCCGAGTGTAAGGAGTCCCGGCCGGGACAAGTCATCACCGGCCTGACTGTCACCGGTTACGATCTCAGTCCCGACGAATCGATGATTGCCTGCAGCCGCGCGGGAAACCGGAACAATGCTAAGGAGCAGTTTGGGGAAGTCGTCGTTTGGGACAGGCTGGAAGGGCGCGAGTTGTTCCGATACAAGATGCCAACCGACGCGTTGGTGTCCACCGCGCTTCTGGGAGACGGCGAGACGGTTGCCGCCGGAGGAATGACGGGGCGCCTGTACGCTTGGCGCGGCGAAGCGGTTCCGATCAGCACGTCGGCTCCGCACAGCGCGCCAGTTGCCAGACTCTTGACCGCGCCGGATGGCAAGCGCGTTTTCAGCGGGGATACAGCCGGTCACCTGAAACTCACGGATCCAACGACCGCGACAAAGCCCGTCGCCCTCGTGCCGATGGAACCAACGGTGCGCCAGCGGGCCATTAGTTCTGACGGCGCGTGGGAGGCACAATTCGCCGGGCGAAGAATCGACATTCTGCAAGTGAGCTCGGGCAGAGTTCTCACGATCGAACTCTCGGAAGCGGACTATGACTCGCTGGGAGAGATTTCGTCGATCGCACTGAACACCACGTATGCAACGGCGACAATCGGCGGACAGGAAGCGATATTGCACCTGCAGCTGAGGACCAAAAGGACGAAACTCGTGAAGTTGGACGTCAGCCAGATACCTCGCGATCCCCTCGTTCGCCGATTCACCGCAAGGAAGGGCGGCCAGCTACCGGGAATGCGTGTCGTCATAACGCCTGACACCAAACACGCTGTCGTTTGGAGTCGCAAAGCAGTTGCGAGTTTTGATCCGGTAACCGGAGCGAACGAATTCGTGCTGCCTGTCGAAGTGCGGCACTTTGGCGGACGGTATGGTTTCCTGTCCGGCGAACGGATTGCCATCAACTATCAGGGCTACGGCGAAGGCGGACGGATCGAAGGCATTCGCATTTTCGATTTGGAAGAACGAAAGGAGACCGCCAACCTCGTGCATGGCGCTTCTCAAGTGGGAATCGCGATTAATCCCAGAACGGATACCATCGTCACGTCGGGCCGGCTGAAACACGGCCATGGCAAGGACAACGCCGGGAGACTGTTGTTCTGGAACGCGAACACAGGCGAACGTGTAGAGCAAGAGTTGCCTGACATGTATGGCAACGTGGTCGGAATCACCGAAGACGGCGAACGATTGTTGACCTTGGGACTCAGGCCGGGTGTTGTCTTTGTGTGGGATATGGCCACTCGGAAACCTGTCCGCCGATTCGACGTAGGGATTGATCTGTCGCGAGGACGGCTCGATGGAAGTACGTTGGTGTTAAGAGGACGGCACCCGAACGAAGCGAACGAGTATTGGTTTGAGTACCATCGATCAAAGTAGCGTCAACGCGAAGAGCAGTGCCCTCTGGCTGGCCATGATCGCCGGCGGTGCCACGGTGATGCTCGTGTTGTTTCTGGTTGGTGCCGCAGGAGGTTCTGAACGGCGTGGCACGTCACAGCTTCCCGCCAAGGCAGAACGCTCGTCGGAAACGTTCGACTTGGGGGGGGGACGGCAATCGAAGCAGTGCTGGCGGCTCGCGGTCGAAAGGTCGTGCTACGTATCGCGGAGACGGAAACGCTTTCCGTCTTTGATCTCGTGGGGGGCAAGATCCTCAAGCAGATTCCGCGAGGGGGCGAAAAGTGGCGGATAGCGGCCGGACGAGATGTCTTGATCCTGGTTAACGCCGAAACCGCCAACATCGAATGGTGGTCACTCGATTCGCTTGAGCAAATCGAAACCGGCAAACTCGACATGCCAACGCCCATCGGAGCCATAGCGATGGGCTCAGGCTCGCAAGGCCCGTTGTTGGTAACTCCAGGCGAAGGGCATTCGGATAATCCGCTCGATGACATCAAGTTCTTTGATGCGAAAACACTTAAGCTTGCCCACGACCACATCGCCCCAACAGGAAGGTTCGGAATTCCATCGGTCACGTGGGGTGAGTTGATGAGTGTCACGGCCAGCACGGACGGAAAGACGTTTTGTCTTCCTCTCGCGGAATGTCTGTTGCGACTCGTTGGGGATTCGGTTGCGGCACAGTACGTGGACATGTTCCACAACAGAGGAAAGACTCTCATTCCGGGTCCGGCGGGCGAGTATCTGTACGGCAAGTGGTTGCCGATGGACACCAGTTTGAAGCTACTACCGACCCAGAGACAGGACTTCCAGGCGGGCGAGTACACGCGGCCAGATGCGGACGGTCCATTCTACTTGCAGATGCCACGTCGTGGCTTGGCGATCGCAGGCAGCGACACCTTTATCGCCACCCTGCCGCTTACCGCGCCACGTCTCGGGGCCAGGGTCAACGGCCGCTATCTCCCGGTCGTGACGCACTTGGTATCGGGTGCGAACCTCGCGTTCTCGTTGGTCGAGGCGAATCGGACACTTGAGTTGGTCAGGTTCGACCTCGAGCGAATCCTGCAACGGGCCCGTCGTCCGTTCGTCGTCGTGCTATCGCGACCCGAAACGACGGCTCAGGCGGGGACGGCATTTCGTTATCAGATTCGTTCCGCTACGAACGGCGGCAACGTGGAATACTCGTTGGAATTCGGCCCAACAGGAATGACGGTCTCGCCGGAAGGACTCGTTACGTGGAACGTTCCAAGACGTCTGCGTGATGCACATCCGAACGTCGTGATTCGCGTCACCAGCGGCGCGGATCGATGGACGTTTCATCGATTCTCGCTCGATGTGACGGGAGCCACAATCGATCCGAAGGCCGATCCTGCGGCACACGTTTCCGCCTCGGCAGGCAAGATCCCAGATCCAATGAGACTCACGCCGTTCCCGCTGCAACAGCCGAGTGCGGAAGCCCGGCTGGCGGCGATCGTTGACGACACACTAATTGGCGGAGGTGGTCGCTTTCTGCTTCTCAGAATGAACTCTATCAACAAGCTTGCGGTGTTCGATGTCACACAGGCGGCGGTTATCGGCTATCTGCCGTTGCCGAGTGCGGGAGCGTTGGTGACAGCCGGCGCCAACTGCATCATCGTTGTCCAGCGAGATCAGGTACAACGCTGGAATCTCGCTGACCTGAGCTTTGACCGGGGCGAAACCCTGGAGTTACCGAAGACTCAAGAACCGCAATGGCCCCGCCGCGCCAACGAAGGCGTGCCGACGGAACCGCAAGAACTCTCACCCACGTGTGTCGCGATGGGCTCGGCGTCCGAGGGCCCGATATTGGTCGGCTTTCCGCCGAGATCTCGACTTCGCCAGGAGGACGCTCCGATTGTCTTTCTGGACGGCGCGACACTCGGGCCGCTGGACACGCAGGTTGTGGGCCAGGTCAATCGCCCGCCATCCTACAACTCTGTGCGGGTGTCGCCCAACGGGAGCGTGCTTACCGTTTGGAATAGCAGCACGTCCCCGGATGGTGTTCAGCTTTACGTCGACCAAGGCGATGAATTCGAGGCACGCTATATTCACGAATCCCGCGGTTCGCTCTTTCCAACTGCGGATGGACGTTACATCCTGGGGCACGGCGTGATCACCAACCGGATTCGTCCAGCGGGTTTCCGAGCGGCGGGGTTTTCCGTTCCCGCGGTCCGCGGCCCGTACTTCCTGTCGATCGAACGAAATCGAGATGACGTGCGACGTGCCGGATACGGCCAACCAAGGGACAACAGCGAAACCGTTTCCGTGTGCGCGATTGGCGACGGTCGCCCACTCGCGGAAATAGAATTACTCGAGCCGTTGGCTCACCGCGACGACCGTTCCGGCGGGCCGCCGCGTGAACTTGATAAATGGATTTGGCTGATTCCTGACGCGAATCTCATCATTCAGTTGTCTCCCACGTGCAATCGCTTGATCCTTTATCGCTTCGATATCAATCAGGCTCTGGCCGACTACCTGTATTCCTACTTGTTCTACGAGTCATCTCCACCGCTGATCGCTCGTGCCGGGACCGAGTGGTCCTACCGGCCAAAACGGAGAAGCAAGAACGGTGGCACGAAGTTGCGGATTCCCATTGCTCCAGACGGAATGAAACTGAGCAACGACGGAACCCTGACTTGGCAAGCATCCCGCAAAGACGCCGACAGGTCTCAACAAGTGACTATTATTGCGACCGACTCTCAGGGCGATGAAGCACAACAAACGTTCCACATTACGGTCTACTAGCCGCTGGCGTATGGCGAATCTGATGAACAAGATCGTGATACTTTCCATATGGGCGCCGCTCCTGGCCGCCTACGCGCGATCCAGCGCGGGCCAAGCCCCGCCTCGGCTCGCGAAGCACGATGTCCAGCTTCCGGCGGCCGTCGCGAGCATTGCCATCGGCGGCAATGGCCGATATCTCGCCTTGCACTTCCCCGAACTGCGCCGCCTGGGTGTGTTTGATCTGGCACGGGAAGAGATCGCGTTCGTCGTCCGACTGCTTGAAGACAACGTCTTGTTCGCCGCCAACCGCGATTCGCTGATCGTCATCACTCGCGAGTCAGGATTGATGCAGCGATGGAACTTGGAAACGGGCAAGAGGGAGCAAGAAACGGCATTTCCCATCGATGACGTCTTGAAAGCCGTCGCGATGGGCGCTGCGTCAAACGGACCATTGATGGTGTTTCATGCGCACGGACTGGCAAGGCAAGCCAAGGCCCACTATTCGCTGATTGATCCCGAGACCCTGGAGGTAACGCGAATCCAGAAGCCGTTGCGCGACGGTCAGACCGTGCACATTCGAGCTTCGGGCGATGGCCGGTTGTTCGGACTGTGGCGCGCCGGTGTAAGTCCCACGGGAATGGTATCGTTATGGATCAAGCGCGAGGAGATCACTACCCACTATCTGCACGAGTCTGTAGGGCATGTCGTGCCCGGCGCCGGAGGCGATCTGCTTTTCACGGCGAAGGGGATTTTCACGGCCGATCTTCAATCGGCACCGCACGAAGGCGTCGATGAACGCTCGTTCTGCGTGCCTGCGGTCACCGGTCCAATGTTCGTGGTGATGAACCTACAGCAGTTGGAAGTGCGAGCGGGTGGTCAGACGGTCGCGACGGTGCCGGCCACCAGCTTGCGGCGCGACCCGATGAGCGAGCGATGGCTCCTGTCTGACATGACCGTGGACAAGCGTATTGTGCTCGCGCCAGCGGTGAATCGTCTTGCCCTCCTTTCCATCACCAAGCCGGACGTGATTGAGGTTTACAGATTCGCTGCCGAGACGTTGACAAAGAGCGCCGGCGCCGCAGTACTTCGCGTCGCGTCGGAGCCACCGGTTGAGACGCAGAAGGGGGAACGGCTCGAATACCGCGTTGAGACAACGGCGGGCGACTCCGACGTGGAATTCGAACTCATTGTGGGGCCAGACGGTATGCAGGTCTCGCCGAACGGTGTTGTCACCTGGCAGGTACCCGCGGACTACGACCGCATCACAGCCCGCGTCATTCTCGTCGTCAAAGACGCATCATCGGGGCGCCAAGTGCGGCACGGTTTCGTCGTGCGCGTCCGCAGCCAATAGTGCCGTTGGCATCGCAGGGAACTACGTTCCCGGGTCTCGGTCCGACCGCTACTGGCCGACGGTTGTCTTTCCGGTCTGCTTGTGTCTCCATGCGTAGGTCTTGGGATCGAACTCGAAGGCCTTCTTCGTTGGTGCGGACTCGGCCCAGTCTTTGGTGATCCAATCGCCGAGTTCCTTTTTGATGCCTTCGTGTTCGGCGCTCGTGGCGAGATTGTTCCATTCGTACGGATCGGTTTCGTGGTCGTACAACTCCTCGCCGCCGTAGCGATAGCGAGCCGAACGAACCGCTGCGTTGCCACGGCGAAATTCAATGACGGCAGGGCGAATCCAGTCTTCATGCGGATTGCGCAGTAGCGGCACGAGGCTGACGCCATCGTGAGAGCCGATGGGGGCTAAGCCGCAAAGCTCAATTAACGTCGGATACAAGTCCAGCAGGCTGACTGGCCGTTCGCACACGCCGGGCATGTGATCCGGCACGCTGATGATCAATGGCACGCGAGTTGCCTCCTCCCACAGCGTGGATTTGTGCCAATGGCCCTTCTCACCGAGGTGCCAGCCGTGATCGGGCCAGAGCACGATGACGGTTCGCCGCGCGTGTGGGCTGGAGTCGAGCGTCCCAAGTACTCGACCGAGTTGCTCGTCGGCGTAACTGATGCTGGCCAGACATGCGCGGACTGCGTGCTTCCACCGACCGGCAGGGCGAATCGTCTCGAAGTCACCGCGTCGTGCCTTGGCGAACTTCTGCCCTTCAGCCGGCAGGTCGTCCAGGTCGTCTTTTCGAACAGCCGGCAACCGGATCCCATCCAGCGGGTACAGATCGAAGAACTTCTGTGGCACGTACCACGGCAGGTGCAGGCGAAACAGACCGCAAGCCAGAAAGAACGGCCGATCCTGTTTCTGTTTGAGGAAATGGGCCGCGTAGTCGGCGCTCAGCGTGTCATCGTAATCCTGGTCGGGAATGGCTAACGAGCCCCAATCGTTTTCATGGCCCAGGCCTTTCACTCCGCTGAACGGGAAGCCATCGGGATACGGTCCGGATTTCGACCATGGGTAATTCAGTTTGACGCCACGGAACCACGGATCGTAGCGAAAAGCCAGGCGAAGGAAATCATCCCACTGGTTCGGCGGATTATTGCCCGCGGTGTGATGAAAGATCTTGCCTGCACCAGCGACGCGGTAACCGTGGTTGCGAAAATGCACCGGGATGGTCACCATGTCGGGCAAATTCGGCAGCCACCAGTGACCGTTGTCGTATAAGCCGGTCGCAGGCCGGTCATGATGGCCGCTCGCGATGGGGCACACTTCGGCGACGGACAATGTGCGTTTGTGAACAGCATACCGCGCTTCGCCAACCGGTCGATGTTCGGAGTATGCACCGCACCTTCATAGCCGCCCAGGCACCCCGTCCAGTCCTTCATGTCGTCGACTGCCAGGAACAGGACGTCTGGCTCTGAACGCTGGCGTTCTGCGGCGAAAACTGCCACAGAAACGAACGGAAGCAGCGCTGCAAGCAGCATGAAGTGGCGTACAAGTTCTTCCGATCGAGATGGGGCCACAAGTGGCGTCGCAATCAAAAACGCGTTCCTCTTCATCGACCTATCCATTGCTTCTGCTTTCTCTTCGGATCGAGCGGCGGAACGCCCGAAGTATAGCGCGGCCCAGCAACGATACGCTGCCCGTTCCTTAGACCTGTTCTAATGCGAGACAATGGCCGATAGAATTAGCTTTGGCCGTACGCGATGGATCGGACCTTTGTGGCGTCGGCCTTTCCGTTGTACAAGTCGATCGGATGTCGGCCACGACAGCGTTTTTTGAAGCCGTTGATGTGACACACCGATGCCTGGAGGGGCCGAATGGTAACCGAGTTGAAGAAGGCCGTTTCGAGAAAAGTACACATTCGAGGCAGAGGGGACTTCGTCGTTTCGATCACAAACGATGGTGTTGCCATTCGGAAATTCCACAAACGCAAGTCTGTTGCCCTGTCTTTTGATCAGTTGGCGTTGCGTGCGCTTGAAGAAGCCGCCTACTTGCTGAACGAGAAAGAATGGGATGATCCGCTGGGGACCCTGGGAAAACTTGGGCGTCTGAAACGCAAAGAATAGTGTTTTGTCAATTCCAAAACGTGGGGTAAGCATCCTGCTTGCCAAAGCCTCCACCTCATTCATCGCAAGCTGGAAGCTTGCGCCACGAGAACGCAAACCCTAAATCTAAGACTTGACAAAGCTCAGGCAGCGACGAAGGGGCGAAAGATGAACTCTACTGAACGTGTCCACGCCGCATTGCGTTTGGAGCAGCCAGATCGTGTTCCGGTCGTCGAGTTTGTTGTTGACGACAAGGTTGTTCGAGGCGCGGTCCCAGGATGCCGTGACGTGGCGGATTGCATGGACCGCCTGGGCATGGACAGCGTAGGTTGCGGAGCACGATTCGAGAAGGTGCGCGAAAACCCTGATAGTTCCTATGTGGACGAATGGGGTGTCACTTATATTGCGAACGCGGAGGTCGTCGCGCATCCCGTTCGCGGTCCTATCACAACGCTTGCCGAGGCACGTGCGTACACGCCGCCACCGTCCGACACTCCGAATCGTCTGGGACCGCTCGCCGATCTGGTTGCACGATATAAGGGAAAACGAGCAATCTGTTTCCACCATCGGGCGGCGTTCATGTGGGCGGCGTACTTGATGGGTATCGACTCGATCCTGATGAACTTCCTGGCGGAGCCTGAAACGGTCGAAGTCACCATGGACAAGGTGCTCGAATGCAATATGGCGATCGTTCGCCGAGCGATCCGCACCGGCGCCGAAGTGATCATTCTCGGTGACGATTACGCCAGTAACATCGGTCCGATGATGAGCCCTGCCACATTCGCGCATTTCATTCAGCCTCGGTTGAAGAAGATGATCGACATGATCCACGAGGAAGGGGCTTTCTGCGTCAAGCATACGGACGGCAACATCTACGCGATCATGGATATGATTGTTGCGGCTGGGCCCGACGCACTGAATCCAATCGAGCCGCTCGCCGGTATGGACCTGAAGAAGGTCAAGCAGTTGGTCGGCGATAAGGTATGTCTGATGGGCAATATCGACTGCGGCCGATTACTGCCTCATGGCACTGCCGAGGAAGTGCGGCAGGCGGTGCGTCAAGCGATCGCGGACGCGGGGCAAGGGGGAGGCTACATCGTCTCGTCCTCAAACAGTTTTCACTCCTCGTGTCAGCCCAGCAACTTGGTAGCAATGGTCGAGGCGGTGAAGGAGTTTGGCCAATATCCTCTGGAATCAGTCGCAACCGCATGAGCGGTTGCTTCCTTGGCTTGTCTGCGCCAAGTGTCGACTCAGCTCGCTATGACCTCTGCACTGGGTATGCTGAATTCGCGGATCGGGAAGTACAAGCCGGCTCTGCAGCAAGTCGCGCCAACGCGCAGATCTTCCCAAGGCGATTCAACTGGACACGCATAAGAAGTAATTGTCCCGAATTAGCTGTGCGAGGCGCGCCATGTGTTGAATTGCGACCTGACGTTGTGGCATATCTAAATATCAGAGTCTTTTCTCAATACATTCAGCTGTCCGATTTCGTGTCGCAATGTCGTCACCGAACGTCACAAACATCCTGCACAGCGTTGCGTATGAGGCCGCCGAGCGCGTGGCCGGCGGACTGCTTATCAACGCGCTGGCCGTGTATCGAGTGCGACTGGATCGGCCACGAATTCGAGACCAACTTCGTGAATTAGAACTTGCGGATGATGATTCGCGCCGGCTATTCGACGTGCCGAAGTAGAGCGGCAAGGAATACGTCCAGCCAGCCGCCGATAGAGAAGATCGCTCTTGTGTTTCGGTCAATTGGGCCAGTGGTCAGCATGCTGTCTCGCGCCTTGCAGCATGCTTCAGCATCGCTCGCCAACGAAACTGGTTAATGCCTTCTGGAGGATCAGGTTCGCTGCGTTGACGCTGAATTGTTCGAAGTGCGTGCCTAACCGCCTCCAATTGGAATTGTCGCTCAACCTGCGCGTATACGCTCAGTTGTAGTGGGCTCATCTTTCGTCGTCCTTGAAATCGACCCGAAACGCCGCCAATCAGAATTCACACTATGCCACGTTGGGGTCGGCCTCAGCAGTTTGCTGCAGGTCAAGAGGTAAAGCCCTTCATGGCCTGCGCTAGACAGTACCGCAGTCTGCTGGTCGCACTTAACGAACCGCGCCACGAGAATTCCATCAAGCTGTCGAAAGGGTGCCTAGCTGTGTCTGAAACACCCAAAGACAAAGGAAATAGGGCTATCGCCAGAGTGCATACAGGTCCATTTGTCGTGGCAGCGGCACAGGATCGGCGACGTCCGGGATGCTGGCCGTGTCAGTGCATGGGAGCGTCTAGCTGGCTCTATTCCGATTCCGCGTCAGCCGGTTGGTCTTTCACCAGATCCAAGAACTCGTCTACTGGGTCTTCGGCCACCTCAGTCACCGAGAATGGCTCTGATCCGGAGGACATCTCAGAGGGTCGGCTTGGTTCTGGTGTCACGTCCTCCGCTTCCTCCTGCGCAACAACCGGGCTGTCTGTTTCGTCGTAGACGGGGTCTCCGGAGAAGTCATCCTCGGCGATCGGGTCGATGTTGACCCACCGTCGGCGAATATCTTCGGGAACGGACGCTCGCCAGATCGCGAGTACTGTGTCAACGTTCACATAAGGATTTCCCCGTTCGTTTCCTTCCGTGCCGGAGGCCTTGGGGCGAAGGGGGACCCATAGCATGTCAATCTTGTCGCTGTCTCTGTAGAACCTCCCGCGGACGATCTCGCCCTTCTCGTTCAAGTCCAGCAAATAGTGGAAGAACTTGATCTCTTTGATCTTCGGGCTCTCATCCCACTCTCGACCGCTGTTCTCGGCGTAGGCGACGTTCATGTTCACTTCGACGCGTCGTTCCGAATGCTTGGCAAACGCCGCGGAATAGGCAAAGAGGGGATAGTTCCATTTCTCTTCGCTCGGGTCGACTTCCATACCAAGCGGATGCTTCTTACGTCCAAGCCAGTTCGTAAGGATCACGTGTAATTCCGCGGCGGTGATCGGTTCCTCGTTTGCTCCGCCCAGCATGATGTGCTGGTTGTAGACGTAGATTTCCGCAAGTAATGCCTTGATGTCGGATGGCGAGAAGGTTACGCCATTGTGAGTGACACTTGATCGAGGCTCGGCGTGGCGAATGGCCGCAGAGGCCCAGCCGTTGCAGTGGCCGTACCAATCAGGAGTCTCCTTAAGACCCAATGCGCCCAACAAACCGGGAATGCGTTCCTTGAATGAAGTTGTATCCCACCTTTCGTGTGACGAGGCCGCCGGTCTTCCACGGTTAAACGCCTGATCGTACTTGCGAAGAGCGTACGCCGTGCCACCCTCTCTGTCTGGATAGTAGTACCCCGAATACGGAACCCTGTGCTTGGGAGTGTTACCCTTCGTGGGCAGGTCGTCAAACCTCCAGACGAGCTCGGTTCCCCACATCGATTGAAACGTCGAGTTTAGTTCTTCGACTTCGCCAGTGGTGAGCGTGTGGCTTGGCGTGAGAAAGCTGATTGCGAGGAGGAGTGTTGTCGTTCCCATGCGGCGTATCTTCCTTCGTGATTGAGCAAGGTGTCATATCCCTGTGACTCTGGAGAACATCGGCGAAAAAAACGGTGGGACATCGCTTGGAATCGACGGTTACGAATATTCCGATTTGCACAATAATGCACCCAATATGGCCACCGGAAAAACCGGTGCAGAACATATCAATTGGGGGAAGAACCACTTTCTACGCTATGGTCGTCACAGCACGATTCTCAGGTAGTGTGCCCCCACGAAAGCGGATGTTCGGCTGCGGTGCGAGGCGGGGCAGACTTTGGACGTGATCAGTTTAAGGCTCGTCACCCTCCGCTCCGCCGCCGACAATTTGGCTCAGCGAGGCATTGGCAAGCCGAGCCAGACGGGCATCATCGCTACCCGCAGCATTGCGCAGTGTATCTATGGCAGATATGGCCGGACGTCCGATCTTCCCCAAGGACCATACCGCACGTCGTCGGACTTCCAGGGCCAGTTCCGAATCCACAATGGCTGCCAGTTGCGGTACGGACTTGGCTGCTTCGCTCCCGAGTCGGCCGAGCAAGGTCGCTGCCCAATATCCAACATCTGAACTCCGATCGCCCAACAGACCTGCCAACGGCTCGGCGTCTGTGGAATCAGGCGGCCCAAGTCCTTCGAGCGCCGAGTTGGCCCACTCACGCGTCTCCTCGTCTTCGTCGCCCATAGCTCGCACAAGTGAGAGGGCCGCGGGCCGAGCTTTTTCGCCCAGACGCGAGAGCGCTTCGGCCGCGGCAATTCGTTGGTCGACATCCGGCGAATCTAGTCGCACAGCCAATTCTGCTATATCTACCGAACCCACATTCAGTCCTCGTGACGGACGACGGACCATTTGCCGTTCTGGCCTCGCTCGAAGTGGAATGACCAAATGACACTTGGGCCGCCCAGTTCTTGATGTACCAGCGAAGCCGACAATTGGGCGTTGTCCCCGCTGATCGTCGGCCCCTCTTTGATTGCCTTGATCGCCAACGCCATGTTGTTGCTGTCCAGATACTCGTCGATGGCCTGCCGAAAAGGCGTCTCATCGACCGGAGCGGGCTCCTCGCCGCAGCCTAACATGCCAACCAGCACGGCCGCAATCAACACTTGTATTGCCGATCGATTTGACGCGAATTCCATATGCGCTGCAACTCCTCGCAGAAACATCGCAGATGCCTGCATACTTGACCAAAGGATTCGTTCAAGCGGATTACACGCCGTCAAAATCACAGATCGGAAATCGCGGGCAGCACCCACGGCTCGCGATACTCGGGGCGGGTGAGGTACTGGTTGGCGCCCTCATCCCCGACGAACTTGTACTGCTCCTGGTCGAACTGCAGCGCGCGGCCTGCCCGCCAAGCTGCATTGCCGAGATGGCAAAGCAGACTTGATGGATGTCCGACGGTTTCTAGGTCAGCGACCGGGCGTTCACGAGAGCGCATGCAATCAATGAAGTTCTGGGCGTGGCCAACGTTGTTCATGCCGCCGGTCTCTTCCGTCAACAATTTGCCTTTGCTATCGAAAGCCCGCCAACGGTTGTGACTCAACGTCACGTACCCGCTATCGCCGTAGATCGCTGCACCTTCCGCTTCGCCGTGCATGGGGTACGGTGTCCAGATCCTCAGTTCGTATGTGAGTACGTAGCCCGCGAAGTCGTAGGTGACCATCAGCGTATCAGGCCACTCTTGTGCGTCGTCGAAATAGTGTTTGCCGCCATAAGCCGAGACGGCTCGCGGGATATTCGATATTTCTTTGCCTTCCGCGGTCACAGCCGTCTGCAGTCCCCATCGGGCAAAGTCCAGCAGATGGACGCCATCGTTTCCAAGGTCGCCTGTGCCGTAGTCGAAGAACCACCGCCAACTGCCGTGATATCGACGAACGTTGAAGCGTCGTTTGGGAGCCGGGCCAAGCCACCAATCGTAGTCGACGCCTTGTGGCGGATCACTGTCCGGCGGATGACCAATATTGCCCTGTCGCGAGCTTTCCCAGGCCTTGGCAAACCGCACCTTGCCAATGTTGCCGGCAGCGATGTGTTCCATAGCGGCACGTTGCATCTCGCCGCTGCGGCCTTGTGTGCCCAACTGCACGACGCGACTGTACTTCTTTGCCGCTGCCACCATCGTTTGTCCCTCGATGATGTTGTGCCCGTCAGGTTTCTCGACGTAAACGTCTTTTTCGGCCTGGCAAGCATGAATCGTTGGAAGGGCGTGCCAGTGGTCGGGTGTGCCGATCACCAGGGCGTCCACATCTTTGTCGTCCAGCGCTTTCCGGTAGTCCTTGACCGCTTGCGGTTGACGACCGGTCTTGTCCGCTACGCTCTTGGCTCGCCCGTGAAGGACGGATTCATCGATATCGCAAACGTAGGTGACGTCGACATCGGGCAACGACGCGAATGTGCTAAGCAAGCCGCCCCCACGCCCACGCACCCCCATAACGCAAACGGAAATGCGGTCGTTCGCGGAACGCTCGGCACCGCGCGCGGCCGTCGCGGAAAGACCGGCTACCGCAGCGCCCTGCAAGAATACTCGTCGGTCCATCTTCAGTCTCCTTTCATGATCTTGTAGTGTGCCCAGGCAAAGTCCACACCGATTCACGTCACGTACGTCTGCAAAGTCGAACAACAACGGAGCCGATGGAAGCGCCAATAATCACGCCGACAGGAAATCCGATGATGGCGCCAAGAAGGCCTGTGGCCTCGTAACCTCTGTTCCCCGCGAACCGAAAATCAACAGCGTAGTTGCCACCGATGGCCGCACCCACAATCAGCCCCACAATCGCAAAGCCAAGCCCTGTCAACAGGCTCCCAGCGCCAACCAGTACCAACCATAGCAATGTTGATACACTTCGTTGCGAATCGTCACGCGTCATCGTGTGGCTCTTGCCTGCTAAAGGTCCTGGTCGATACGCCGTGGTGAATAGGTTATCCCTTTTCAGTCTAACGCAATCTGAACGTGGGTGCGACGGACGGACTGTGGCAGCGCACATCCCGTCGGTTGGCCAGGGTCGTGCCTATTGTCTTGTCTCGAGTGATGACGTCACCACATTCAGTCAGACTTCTCGATGTAGCCCTTGGCGGTCTTCTGCTTGATCAACCTATCCGCGTGAGCCTCGGCCGCATCGGCATCAGAGAACTCCTTTGTTTGTGTTGTTCCGTTGCTGCCAATGCGGCCGTAGCGGACGGCCACTTCAAGACCGTCTACAGCGACCTCCCAGAACTTGTTTGATTTTCCCTCGACCAACTCGAATTGTCGCACGCCGCCTTTCTCGGGTGACGAGGGGCCTTTCTTCGCTTTCGCGGGCCGCCGCGACTTCGCCGTCTGCTTGGCATCGGTGGCACGCGTCTCTTCAGCCAATTCGCGGACGCGCACAAACGAAGGAAACCGCGGAACGCCCCCGTCCGTTAGCTCCTGGTAACGGAACGTGACCACGCTGCCCACTGGTGGTGGCGATGCTCGCTCGGCATCGGAGAGGCCAGTGCCCACCGAGAATTCAGTGCCGTCGTCCATCTGCACGATCAAGGACCCCAGTTTGCCTTTGTGTTTGCCTTTGCCGGCTTGATGGTCGATCACCACGGCCTCGGCGTCATGAAAGGTCTTCACCTTCAATAAGGTGAAAGAGCGGCCCACTTCGTATTGCGATCCTGGTTCCCGAAGCATCAGACCCTCGCCGCCAATCGCCTCGACCTTGGCCAATTCTTGTCGCAAATGTTCGAGCCCAGTGCATCGTTTGTGATCGTGGCCCTGCGCATACATGGTTTGCTTCGATCGCTTGGGCAGGCAATCAGCGAGAAAGTCGAGCCGAGTTTCAAAATCGCCGCTATGCTGCGGAGCATCGAAAACCAGGAAGCGTATTTCCTTCCAATGATCGCTCTTGTCTTGCCGACGGACGATGCTGACCGTCCGTTGGAACGCCTTGCGGTCGAGCCACAATTCACCATCCAATGGAACATTGGGCATGCCGGCCAGAAACCAGCCTGGGGCGTGATAAACATTGCCCTGCCGCGATAGGAACTGCTTGCCATCCCAATAAGCCCGCACACCGTCAAGCTTTTCACTGATCCACCAATCGGTCAAATCCTCCGCGTTATCCCATTTCTGCGCCAATAGAATTGGAGGACCTTCGCTCTCCTTCTTCGCTTTTGCCGATTTCGTGGGTAACGCCCCACCAATCCGCGACTTCTCGGCTTCGTCGCCACGCAATTTGCGAAGATGCTTGCATGTGCGCTTTTCGATTGGCAAAGACTGGTTTCGCCAAGCAGGACAACTACACGAATAAACACCGCCGACGTTCTTGAGCACGTACGGCTTTGCACCAGAACCCTTCATTTCAACCGTTTCGCCATCTGCTAGATCGGGCATTGTGCTCCCTTTCTGGATCTGCGGTTCCACCGATTGTTGAGGCTGCATCCATCGGCAACAAGCCGTCAATTCTCTTGCCGCTATCGTATTCTACAGAATTTCGCATGGAAAAGCCTCGCCGAGCGGCGTGTGTACCAGGTTGGCCGACGTCCCATGTCTGTCAGACCGACAGTTGACTTTCTACCGGACTTTGGGCACTGATCACTCGTTTCATGGGACCGGCCTGAATACTGATTGTCAAATCGCCGCCGGTTGCTTAGGCTAAAGATGGCAAGGCCCTTTCAAATCTTGTGGGAGACTCTCGTCATGTTCCACTCTGCTAATGCTAATCCGTTTTCTGTTTTGCTGGCCCTGATGGCAAGCGTTGCGTTTCTCGCGGCCCCGGCCGCAGCCGAGGACTGGCCGTCGGTCACGCCCAAGCCTGGACCGGCCGAACAGAAAATCTGCGAAGTGTTAGACCAGGACACACGTCTTGAGTTTATCGAGACCCCCTTGGAGCAGGTCATTGAGTTTCTCAAGGACATGCACGGCATTAACATTGAACTCGACAGAAATGCGCTGGACGACGTGGGCCTCGGAACCGACGTTCCCATCACGCGGCACCTAACCGCTATTTCTTTGCGTTCCGGGCTGCGCCTGATGCTCAAGGATCTGGAACTGACCTACGAAATCCGCAACGAGGTGCTGCTGATCACCACGCCCGAAGGCGCCGTCGCTCACGCTCACGTGAAGGTGTACAACGTCTCCGCCTTGTTGGACGAGGGCGAGATGGCCGAGAGCGTCGCCATGCCACTAATGCAGGCTCTACAGCCGGGTAGCGTATCGACGCCCCGCGCCGGAATGCCGCAGGGTTATGGTGGTATGATGGGCATGGGCGATATGGACATGGGTGGCTACGGGAGTGGAGACGATGATGCGTACGGCGGCGGATTCGGAGGAGCATACCCGGGCGGCGAAGGCGCCGACGAGGAGGAGTACGCTGAGATACTGGACGCTCGGTCGGTCATGCGCGCTGCTCGGCGGGTCGTGCCGTTCAAGAATCTGCTCATAGTCCGAGACACCACCACCGGTCACGAGGAGTTTGCCCACGTACTCAAATGCCTTGCGGACGCGCTGAAGCAGAAGCCGCGATAGGCCGGATAATTCATGAAGCTGCGATGGCATTTGGTCCGTCAGGGTCTGCTCGCGAATTCCATCGGCTGGGACCGGCTACTCGGAGCAGAACTTCGCGAACAGCTTTGGGTATCGCTTCTTCATTTCCGCGTCGTCGTCGAAATCCCAACCTTCACCAAGATCAGGCAATTTGATTGGCACGCTGGGTATTTCAGTTCCCGTGGCCGATTGGTATGCAGAGAATGCGACGTATAGCATTTCTTCGCATTCGACATCTTCCTCAAGGTCGGGCAGGTCGGCCAAAGAATCCGGGGCCGCGACAGCATTCTCAAAGACAGATCGGCCTTGAGCAATCAGCCAACCGCGAAAGTACTCGAATCCGTCATCGGAGCAGCCGCCATTGATCAAGTATGCGGCACCCCAGAGATCCCATGTGTATGACGACGCCTGCAGTTCACGCACGTGACGTTCGAACTCCACGATTTCCTCTGGTGACCGCTTGGCAAGCTCCGCCTGTATCACTTCGGCCTGCTCGTATGGTCCCCGCCCGGATTCAGCGTCTTCCACAAGTTTCCAGAAGTCGTCTCGGTTCATTGAGATGTCTCCATAGCGCGCTGTACAAAACGTGAATCAACCGAGTGGCGAACCAACAGGAGCCGCGTCCGAGCGTTCATGACTATGGCAACAGTGTAACCGTTGGAGCGTCGCCAGGCCACGACGGCGGTTTCGTGGGTGTGTCCTGCATGGCCCGGTTGCGAACCACCGCGATGGCCGTGGCATTCTGTGTTGCTGGAGGAGTCGCAGCCTATTCGGGGATTCTCTCGCACTAGGCGGCATGCCAGGGCCACAATCTCAGATCTGCAAGCTATACATACTCAGGTGGTCAGCATTCCACAGCAGAAGTGGACACGCCTCGAAGGCACCATCGGCCTCGCAACCGGTAGAAACGTTATGAAGCAAATCCTGTTCAAACTGTCAGTTATCGCTGTGCTCGCTTCCCTTACTTGTGATGTATGCGCGGCTGAACGTCGAGGCAGGCTCTTGCGACGGCGACCTAACCCGCCCACTGTCCGCGCACCGCGGGATGCGAATCACGTCTACCGCCACGATCCGTACGGCTACCAACGCGAGTACTATCCTCGGTACTACGGTGGTTTCCACGCTCGCTTCTTCGACAACTATGGCGTCCCCACCGGAGACGTCGGAGTGCGAGGAAACGGCATCTACTGGACGCCGTGGTGATGATGGCGTAACGTCAGGCACGCGGATGGCTGAAATCGATCGTCGCCGGCTCCCCCTCGCCATCGAGCAGTAACGACGGCACCTCGGTATCGCCTTTGCCGAACTCCTCTGGCGCCCCGTGGCATCGCATCGCTTAGTTTCTATCAACGAGCATCATCGGGTGATAGAATGTGCTGTGACAGTTCCCTGTCTCACGGAGCCAACGAATTGGCAGGGGCCTGCGTTGTTCGATCTGGAAGGAAACACGAAGCTCGAAATCGACGTGTATCCGAAAATGGCCGCCGACTACCGCAAGACGAATCGATAGCATTGGACCTTTTAGAAGTCCCAATCGAAAATCCCAAAGTGAGATGGATGCAACATGAAACTAAGTCACAAGTGGATCTGCGTGGCGACACTTCTACTTGTAACCGTCGCAGCGTTCGCCCAGGAAGGGCATGACGCTCCGCTGAAAGTGCTTTTTATAGGAAACAGCTACACCGCTGCGAATGATCTTCCTGCGATGGTTGAGGCGTTGGCCGATGCCGCGGATGGACGAAAGATCAACGCGGATCGACACCTTGCGGGCGGTTGCACGCTGGAGAGACATGTCCGCGAGCAAAAGGCCATCGACAAGATCCGCGCAGAGAAGTGGGATGTGGTCGTATTGCAGGAGCAAAGCCTCCGCCCCGTCGTCGACCGGCAGTCGATGCATAAGTACGCCCGTCTCCTCGATGCAGAGATCAAACAACAGGGCGCACAGACGGTTTTCTATCTGGCATGGGCGCGGCAGCATATTCCCGACATGCAAGAAGGAGCCGCCCCGGCCGCATCGCTGGACTTCGCGCGTGCGATGTACCAAATCAGCAGATCGACGAAAGTAGTCGATTTCGATGCGTGGCGTCAGCAACAGCAGGCCGGTCTGCGGGGCGGTCTGAACGGGGCCTATTTCGATATCGCCCAGGAACTTGACGCGAAGGTCGCTCCGGTCGGCATCGCCTGGAAGATGGCTCTGGCAGCCGATCCTGCCTTCGTTCTGCATCGTCCCGACAAGAGCCATCCGAATCCAGTGGGCACGTACTTGGCCGCTTGCGTGTTCTATGGCACGCTGTTGGACGCGAGCCCGGTCGGTCTGCCTAACGAAATCAAGCAAGGCGACAAGGCATTGGTAAGCATTCCCGGCGATCAGGCAAAACGGCTTCAGGAGATTGCGTGGGGATCCATTGACGACACAACGCGTCTCATTCAAGATGAGGGCTTGGATGACACGGTTTCTGAAGGCGATGCGCCAGGGGGTGATATACACTGACAAGAGTCATGCCCCTGCCGGCCGACAAGTCTCGACAACTGCAACACAAAGGACCAACATGATGCGACAGAATTCTACTCTCACAACTGCTCTATCACTCACCTTCATCCTGGCCATCGGCGCGTACGCAAACGCCGACGACGGGAAATGGGTTTCCCTTTTTGATGGCAAGACTATCGAAGGCTGGACGAAACAAGGCGGGTATGCCACTTACGAAGCAAAGGATGGGATGATCGTTGGGACCACCGCCGACGGCAGCCGCAATACGTTCCTATGCAAAGGGCCGTTCGGCGATTTCATTCTGGAGTTGGAGGTGCTATGTGATACGCCGTTGAACTCGGGTATCCAGATCCGAAGCCACGTTTACGAGAAGGACACGCCGCAGATGTCCAAGCCCGAACGCATCCGCAAGAAGGGCGAAGTCTACGGCTACCAGTGTGAAATTGCCGCAGCAGCAAGGGGATCGTCCGGCAACTTCTGGGACGAGGGCCGGCGAACCAAATGGCTCGACGATATGTCCGACAAGCCTGAAGCTACAAAGGCCTTCAAAGATGGCGAATGGAACTGCTATCGTATCGTCGCACAAGGCGACCGCATCCGATCGTGGGTTAACGGAGTTCCCTGCGCCGACTTCCGTGACGACATGGACGCCACTGGCTTCATCGGCCTGCAAGTCCATGGCATAAAGAAAGACACCGGGCCGTACCAAGTGCGTTGGAGGAACATCAGGATTCGGGAACTGAACCCAGGAGAGAAGGTGGAGTAGACGCCGATCGGCACGAGATGGTCGCGGATATGCTCATCTGTTTGTAGGACTGCAGTGTTCATCAATAGTCCAAGGACATAGTGAACGATGAGGAGCCCATTGGCCGAATCGATATGCGAGAAAGAACGTATTGGCTCACTACATGCCTTGTTGCCAAGTGAAGCCGAGGGATACGCCGGTTAAGTGGTTCATGCAATTATCGGTAGGATCGGATATTTCGTGAGCCCGGTCTCGAACGAAGTGCTCAAACGTCGATTGGGGAGGAACTGCAGGCGTGGAACGCGTACCTCCGGATTGGAACTTCGACGATGTGTTCGATGCCATGGAACTCGGCTGCGGTCAACTGCTGCTCGACTTTCGTATGCACATCCGCCCCCTTCCGACGGGCTCGATCGTGATGCTGGCCACTCGGGACATCGGCTCACCGATGGAGGTGCCAGCTTGGTGCCGGCTTACGGGGAACCGGTTGATCGCGCAGTCTCATCCCTATTACCTCATCGAGAAAAACGGTAATCATCGTAAGGAGGAGTGAATCGTGGCAAAGACTTTTTGCGTATCCATCACCCACTGTCGGCAGGACACGGACAAGGTCACCGTCGGTTTCGTCGTGGCCAATGCGGCACTGGGGAGCGAGCTGGACACGCTCGTATTCCTTAGCACCGACGGCGTGTGGGCCGCGGTGAAAGGCGAGGCAGAAAAGATCAACGAGGGCGCACCGTTCGCGCCGCTCAAGGAGTTGGTGGAAAAATTCCTCGCCGGCGGCGGCAAGGTGCTCGTATGCTCGCCCTGCCTGAAGAAGCGCGATATCTCCGAGGATATGCTCATCGAGGGCGCCAAACCCGCGGGTGGGGCCACGCTGGTCGAGTGGCTGTCCGAGGGTTCGCCCTGCGTCTGCTATTGACCAGAGGGATCGATGAACCTCGACGAAATCAAGCCTGACCGCATGTTCGACGGCGGCGACCTGGACTGCGGGTCCGGGCTGGTGCTGATTTTGCGCGGGAACATGCTCGAAGTGCCGGTGGGCGGCATCTTGGAGATGCGCAGCCGCGAAGCGACGGTGGCTGATGACCTGCCACCGTGGTGCCGCATGACCGGACACGAGTACCTGGGAGCACTGCCTGGAGCAGAATGCGTGCGTTACTTCTTGCGGCGCGGCCAGCCGGCCGAAGATGAGGAGAAGGCCCTGGACGAAGACAAGGAGAGAGCCAAGACCTACGAGTGGCGCGCCCGGTCTCGGTCCACGGGTCATCTGAAGAGCACGGTCTACTTCCGCAACTTCTCCTTCGACGTGGGCCAACCCGCGAGCTTCGAGGAGAAGGACGTGCATCCATCAGCCGCCGAGTACCTGTTGGCAGCGCTGGCCGGTGCGTTGAGCACGGGATTCGCTACGGAGTGCGCGAAGGACGGGCTCGAAATCGATGACATCGAGATCTCTATCAAGGGGAAGCTCGACAATGTGCTGGCCCACCTTGGGATCGAGGATGGCGATCCGTCTTTCAAGTCCATCGAGCTGAAGTGCTTTGCTTCGACGTTAGACGACGCGGAGAAGGTGCGGGCGTCGTGGAAGCGCACATTCGATCGTTCGCCGCTGGCGCAAACATTGAAAAAGGCCGTGGAACTCAAGGCGAAACTGGCCATCGTTTGACCGGAGGGATAATGTTTACCGTAACCCAAGTGGGTAGCTGGCCACGATCGAAAGATCTGCTGCGCGCGTTGCGTGACAGGCAGAAGGGGCGCATGACAGCCGGCGAGTTCGATCGCGTGGCGGACGGCGAGGTCCGCCGCTGCGTCGAGCACCAGGTTGCGGCCGGTGTGGACATTGTGGTGGACGGCGAGCAGCGGCGGGACAACTTCTACTCCTTTGTCACGGACAAGCTGGATGGAACGAAGCTGATGTCCTTGGCTGAAATGCTGGACACGGTAGAAGACAAATCCGGATTCGAGGAAATACTTGACACGCTCGATGTGCCTGCGTCCGCCATCAAGAATCCCACGTGCGTGGGCCGGATTTCGAGGCGAGAGCCGCTGGCCGTGAAAGAGCTTCGCTTCGTGCAAGAGATCACCGACAAGCCCGTGAAGGTCACACTGCCCGGACCGTACCTGCTCACGCGCGCCATGTGGGTAGGCGCCTTCTCCGGCCAGGGATACGACGATAAGACGGAGATGGGCGACGACGTGGTGAAGATCCTCCGCGAGGAACTGATCGATCTGAAGGAGGCGGGCGCAGCCTTCGTGCAGTTCGACGAGCCGGTGCTCACGGAGATAGTGTTCTCGGAGGACTGCGACCGCCGCACATTCATGTGAGCGACCCTGGCGACCCGCCGTGATGCGGGTGCGGAGTTGGAGTACGCGGCCGAGCTTCTGAACCGCGTGATCGAAGGCATAAACGGCGTGCGCATCGGTTTGCATGTCTGCCGCGGCAACTGGAGCCGCAAAGAGGAGGTGCTGCTGACAGGTGACTACGAGCGACTGTTACCCGCGTTCACGAAAATCAAGGTCAGCCAATTCGTACTGGAATACGCCACGCCGCGCGCGGGCGACGTGCACGTGGTGGGCAAAACGCTGTCCGACCGCGAAATTGGGCTGGGTGTCGTGAATCCGCGCACCGCGGACCCGGAAAGTGTCGCGGAAATCGTGGCCAAGGCCGAGCTGGCGTTGGAGTACTACAGCCCTGAACAGATGTTCTTGAACCCGGACTGCGGGTTCGGCTGCTTCGCCAACCGCTGCGTCAACGAGGAAGAGGTGGCAGTGAAAAAGATCCACCGCATCGCCGAGGCAGCGGCGGTGCTGAAGGAGAAATACGAATAGACCAGTGGAATCCAGCGTTAACGTGCTGAACTCTCGCTCTCCACCGGGTTATAGATGTAGATCAGACCATCTAGTTCGACCGTCACGTCTGGGAATTGTGGGAGGCTCGTTTGAGGCTGTCTTCCTTGGTTGCCATCTTTCGGTGCTTCGTCCACTGTCTTCCTGTTGAGAGCGTCCCCCAAGCGATCCGGTAATGGGGTATGGCCGAGGCGAATTTGCCTGACTTCCAATGGTAGGTGCGATTCGCCACAGGCGACTAGCAGCTTGTTGATGTGCTGTTGGTCCATCGTCATCTTCATGCTGACCGGAAGGCGTTTGGCGATCGCCAGACTGGGATCTCCGCCCGGTGACCGCACGGCTGATCGCAATTGGCCGCCAAGTAGCGGTGTGCCCCTCCCATCTACGTAACGGTCATTTGCCGGGTCGCGTTGGTCGATTTCGCGATCGTGCGCCACAGTATCGCGGCCGATCCGAATGTGTTGGATCGCCTTGACGACCGCCTCCTCCTTTGATTGAACTTTGCCATTAGTCTCGCGAATGATCCGCATAATCGCTTCGAGAACCCACAGATCCTCCTGAGCGTAAAGCACTTGCAGGGTCGAGGGTACGCCGCCGGATTGCGATGACCAGTTGAAGTGGTTTTCCAGTAGACGCTTTTGGTCCGCGGGGCTCCAGTGAACCACATCCGGTTTTCGCTTGGGGTCTGTGGTGCCCTGGCTGCGTCCTTCGCGGATATCCTTCATTTCCGTGGCATTGAATTGAGGAGCCCAGCGAGAACCGATCAGCGCGGCCAACTCTGGCAGGAGATGCTCGACATACTTGGCGTAGCGATGACGCAAGTCGATCTCCAGTTGCTTACGCGGCGATGTGGGGAAATCCACTTTGGTTTCGATAGGATGTATGCCTCCAACCGCGGCATTGAAGTCTTCCCCCAATTCGCGAGGCCACCTCAAAACCGCGCGCTGACGCGCGTATTGCTTCTCCCATTCGGCCACTACGCCTTCCTTGGTCTCACGAACAGATTCCTTCACTTGTGTGGGCAAAGACTCGGGCGGAGAGCCGCTCTCGGGAGCCTGGCCTACCGTTACGATGTTGCTTGGCTCGCTCCACGCCGTTTGCCGATAGAAGGTCCTGCGGGGTTTTCCGTTCTTCTTGGAAAACGCTTCGTCTGCTGCCTCTATTTCTTCAAGTCTCCGCACAACCGAAGCCTCGAGGTTGCTCTTGTCGGGTGCCGGCTTCTCGGGATCTCGCGGCCGATTGGGATCCTCCAGCACGACTGCGATACGATAGCGATACGACTGCCCGGCCTTGGCGTGGAAATCGAAAAAGCGGACCATCTTGTATTCCTTTCGCGGTGTCACGCCCTCGCGATGATCCTCTGCGTTCTTTCGTCGGCGCTGCTCATCGTCATGCTGCGGGTCCGGATTCTGTTGCGTATTCCTCTTGGGAACCTTGCTGTGTAGCGACAACGAGTCGCTTGCCGTCGGCTGGATGGACGGAATCGGCATGGTGAGAACGCCCGGAACGATGTATGCCTCGTCCGCAATCTCGGTAACGGTTTCGGCGTATCGCAACGACAATTTCATGGCGTAGTTGCTGTTGGAAATTGGCTTCCATTCGAGTGAGGCTTCAGGATCGACTGGTACATCAGCCCTTTCCGCCACGAAGAACAGGTATCTCGGAACGTCCTGATAGGGGCTATATCCCGTCGCCTTGGCGAAAGCAGACTCGTAGGCCGCCGCTTGTTCTTCGTATGGCACCAGACCCTTCACTCCCACGAGATTAAACGGCCTTTCGCCAATCCCATCGCGCGACTTCATTGTCACCGAGCAGGGGAAGCCTTCGGCTTCCACTACAATCGGCGCAAAGATCTGCGGGTCACCCCGTTTGGCTGGACGGGAATCGCTGGATGTCTCATCACGTGGCTTCTTCGGTGCTTCCGACTTCTCCCTCGTCTGCTTCGCCAGCCCCGAGTTGTTCTCGCGCTGCGCATCTTCAGCAGCCAATGAATCTCGCGAGAACGCACCAACAACTGCAAGTGAAACCAGCAAGAGGGCTGCACACTTCATCTCAAGTCCCCTTCATCCGCTAGAATCGAACCTTGCCCTCATGCATTATAGCAGATGACGGGGCTCTGCAGGCACTCGCATCTGGCGTCGATCAATGGGGCGGAGCCACGGATATGAATTGCCAGAGGCCTTCGGCGGCTTGCCAGAGCAGGCGGTCTTTGAGTCCGAGCAGATTGCCGGGTACGGTTGGCGTCTTGATGCGCTCGACGAGTTTGCCGTCGGCCAAGTTGATCTTAATGATCATGGCCTGGTCAGTCGGCAGGTAGTAGAATCCGCCGGCGCGGAAACCTCGGCCGCCTGGTTTGGCGTCCGGTGGCAGCGCGAGGTGAGTGTTTGGCCATGCGGTGCGGCCGTCGGCGAGATTCAGGGCCACTATCTCTTTCTCGCCCACGACGACTACCTTGTCGTCATGGACACCCGCAACGTACAGCATTGCATCGCCTTCCCATGCCCACAGGGCCTTGCCCGTGAGCAAGTCCAGGCATAGCAACTCGTCCGAGTCGACCGGCGTCAGCAACACGCGGCCTTCGGCGATCGTTGCGCTGGCGTCGACCCAACCCTGCGCGTTTTGCTTATCCGCGTGTTGGGGCACTCGGCCGAACGGGAATCGCAGTACTTGCCCCGCAGCGTTCTGAGTCCGTGGATACTGGTAGCCCCACAGCAGCCGGCCGGTCAGAGTTTCCGCTGCCACGACAACACCGGCCGACGTTGGACAGATGATAACTCCGTCGGCCATCGAAGGTGTGGCACCGGCCATGCGTCGTTGCCAGTCTCGAGTAATCGGAAGATGGGGACGCGCCAGCGGCTGCCACCACTTCAAACGGCCGGAGTCGGCCAACAGTGCGACCAACGCCAGTTCACCGCTGATCTCGGCCAGTGCGTACAATCGGGAGCCGTCACACACGGGCGCACCCAGGAAGAAGACGCCGGCCAATCCAGGTTCGTCCTCACCATCAGCTCCGCCCACGGACCAGACCACCGCGCCTTGTCGCTGTTGGCTCAACGCGACGAGCCTGTTGTGGGCTGGCGTGGTGCCCAGTCGCCATTGCACTGCGCGATTCCTGATCATGCGTGCCGAACTTGAGCCCTGGCTTCCAGCCAATCCGTCCACGAGATACACGTGCCGACCATCGCTGCTCAACTGGCCGGAGATAGCGTCTTGCCAACGTTGAGCCTGAGGACCGATTTGGCCACCGAGCATGATGACACCGCGCCCGGTGGTGTCACCGGAAGGTTCTTCGGGCCATTCGCGAGGGTACTCCCAAATTCGTTTGCCCGTGTTTGACTCGATCGCCACAAGCCGTCCGGCAGGCGTGCGAGCCAATACCTCGCCAGAGACGGCCAACGGATACAGAGCTGGCAGGCCTGCCGATTCGTCGTCGCTGTCTTCCTCAGAATCGTCAGCGTCCATTTTCACGAGCCACGACAATTCGCCCAATTGCCCATTCCAATCGCTCGCCGCATTGCGTGTCGCATCCCCGCGAAACATGCGCCACTCCGGCCCGGTTGCGGACGAAGGAAGGATGACGCCGCAAGCCTGATCAAGCAGGCGAACCACGCGATCCGCGTCGCGGGCGGCGTTTAGTTGCTCGTCGCCGATGCGCACGATGGCCTGGGGATGATCAGCACCGAGCCGTTCAATCACCTTCCGGGCTCTGGCACGTTCGTCCAGAAGGATCCAGCTTACCGTCGTCAGCAGCGCAAGTTCGGGCTGACAGCGTCTGGCTGTGGCCGGCGACTCGTTCAGCCGCCGCAGCCACGTCAGGGCCTCGCGTGGGCGCCCGCAGTCGAGCCGGTCACGGGCCAGAAGCAACGTGGCATGGCAGCCGGCCTCGGTATGGAAGTAGGTCGCGCTCAACCGCGCCAATGCTTCGTGATCGCCTCGGCCGACGGCCTCGTCCAGCAGCCCTTGGGCGATGGCACCGAACTGAAGCTCGTACAATTGGTGAGCCTCGCGCGGCATCAGATCCATCAGGCGAGCCGCCTCGACCTTTAGAGTGCTGCAGGTTGCGGTGCCTTCCGACCGGCCGGTGAAACCGTCCTCGACTTCCGCGGACAGCAGCTTCTGGATCGCACTTACAGCGTCGACGTAGCGCTGCTGTTGGACAGCCTCTCGAGCAGAAGCTAGGCGTCGCCTCGCAGCGGGCGAAGCCGGCACAAGCACTTCGGACGAAAGGTCCACCGACCGCTCGCTTTCCGACCCGATCGCGGTGCCCGCATTCAGTAGGGCTGCTATTCCACACGGCAGAACAAGGAGAGTCAGTAAACCCAGTTTTCCTGGAAATTTTTGCATCTCTATCTGGCTCATCACTTGGGCTGCTTTTCCGGTGACTTCTCCTCTTGCGCCTCTTTCTCGGCCTCTTTGCTCCGAGCGTCGATGCGTTTTTCCAACTCGGCGATCTGTTTTTTCACTTCATCAAGTCGCTTTTTCAACTCGGCGATCGATTCCTTCGATGCATCCTCCAATTGGTCCTCGCCTGTCAGGCGAGTAATCTGCATTCCCATGCCTCGAAGCATCGTAGCGGCCATGTCGACCTGCTTGCGTTTCACGCGGGCCATTGCCGGTAGTGCCACTGCCTTGCGACGGATGTTCCCTTGGTTGAATTGAAATTGGACCGCGGCGATGCCGCCCTGCTTCTTGGAATACTCCTCGTAGATTTCGTGCGCTTCTTTGTTCTTCTTCTTGAGTTCGTCGGCATTCTTGGCCTCGATCTTCTCAGTCTGTTCTTTGCCGTCTTTCTTCGTGGTGATCTCCATCTTGATGCCCTGATTTGGGTCGTCGACGATCTTGATCTTCTTGCCATTCTCCTCAGCTTCGATCGTCTTCACGCCGTTGACCGTCTTGATGCTCACCTTCTTGCCGTTGGCCGCGCCCCCAACTTGGATCTGGATATTGGCTCCACCAAGGATGATGTTCCCACCGGGGGCCATCTGTCCAGCGGCTTGCTTCGGCTTCAAGATGTCTTTGGCGCGGCGTGCTGCTGCGCGGTGATCGCCGTCAGCCAGTGCCTGCAGTGCTTTCTCCGCAGCCGTTTTGGTTGCCTCGTCTGACGATTCGTAGAGCTTTTTGAGGATATCGATCGACCGCCCCGTGACTTCCAGGCTGCCTTCCACCGCAGCCTTACTCACGGCCGGCACCGCCGGTTTGCCGACGTTCATCAACCGCTTGGTGGCGGCTTCACGCTGCGAATACTGATCAGCGTCGAGTTGCCGGATCAGCTCGGCGATCTCCTCCGCCGACGCCACGGTACCCGCCGGCTTGTCTTTCGCTTCCTCATCCGCTGCCACAGCCACCATTACACCGCAACACACTAGACCAAACACGGTAAATCTCACCACGTTTCTTACGCACGACATCACATACACCTCCCGGAGACGGCTTGATACTGGACAAACAACTCTCATCATACTGTTGACAAGTTGCCACGGGCTAGGCTGTCTTGTGCGAATTTCGCTCGGGCCTGCCGTTTTGCCGCTTTTTGTCTCGGTTTCTACCCGGTCGCCGTTGAGAAGACACGATTCTCCCTGGACTCTCACGACTGCATTTGCCGCGTCGTTCGCTTGCAGCAGATTTTTCCCTATTTGCGTTGCATGTGGCTTGGTACTCGCCTACACTGATTCTGGCGGATTTATGCGTCCGCGTGTGTGCGTGTGTTCTACAGTAAGATCCTGTTTTCAAGGGAGGTGACATCCATGATGCGACTTGTCGTTCCGTCCCTCGCGTTGCTGGCCATGTCGGTCGGCACGATGGCGGCGGGTGCAGATCTGAAATCAGGCCTGGAAGTCGGCAAGCGAGCCGGTGCATTTCAGGTCAAGGACTGCACTGGCCCGAGTAAGGGTAAATCGCTCTGCTTCATCTGACGACTGGGTTCTCGTCCGGTGGCGAACGTGTTTGCACGTGAGCTATCCGACGACTTGGCCAGTTTGGTCAAGCAGCTCGACGCGGTAGCAGGCGATAACCAAGACAAGAAGATGACAGGTTTTGTCGTCCTGTTGAGTGAAGATCCAGACACCGATGAAAAGAAGGTTCAGGAGTTTGCCGAGAAACACGGCATCAAGAACCTCCCACTGGCGATCTTCGACGGCGTAGCAGGGCCGCCCAGGTACAATCTGGCCAAAGAGGCCGACGTAACTGTGCATCTGTACGTCAAGAAAGAGATCAAGGCAAACTGTGCCTTCGCCAAGGGTGATTTGACCGCCGCTGCTGTCAAGCAGGTGGTCGCGGCTACGAGCAAGATCTTGGAGTGACCTCCGAGATGTCGTAAGACATTAGCGTAAGTACCGACCCGCTTCCTGTATTGTGGAAGCGGGTTTTTTCTGCGCGGCGTTCGAAGCGGCGCAACGGTACATCGGGCGGACCGCGACAGAACGAGACAGAGAGGATCGAACCGATGAACTTGCGGCTCCCAGTGGCTGCACTCTGGCGGCAGGCGGCGCTGGCGGTTGTTGGCGCTGCGGCGTCGGCCTGCCTGGTTTCGCCCGCGGTGGCCGGATCGTCCAATAGCTTGATGGACATTTCTCGTGACGGCGAATTGCTCGCGTGTGCAAACCGCGACAGCGGAACCGTAACGATCGCCAATCTGGATGACCATGCAAAACGGAACGAGGTCACGGTGGGCGCCAAGCCGGAAGGCGTTAGCTTCATCGGAACGACGCATGAGGTTGCTGTTGCCGTCTATGGTGAAGATAAGATCGTTTACGTCGACGCGGATGCCGGAAAGCCTACGGGACAAACTGAGGTGTTCGATGAGCCATACGGGATTGTGTGCAACGAACGGGGCGACCGACTGTACGTTACGCTGGACTACCCGGGACGAATCGTCGAAATCGACGTCGAGACACGTGAAGTTGCTCGGCAGTTCGAAGTCGGTAACTTCATCAGAGGCATCGCCCTGTCACCCGATGGACGTCGAGCGTTTGTTGCCGAGTTCTATACCACAATCGTGAAAGCTGTGGACCTTGCGACGGGGAGAATCACTGACGAATGGCACGGCGTGCGAACCGACAACCTCGTACGACAAATCGTCGCACACCCTCGGCGACCGAAAGCGTATTTTGCGCACATTCGTTCGCGAGCGACGATGTCGCACGGAGAAGGGTCCATTTTTCCGTACGTGTCAGTTGTGGACACCGATCCAGGCGAAGGCCGCCGCCGCAAGCGGATACCTATGGACTCATTCTTGGGAAACCGAGTCACAGCGAATCCTTGGGAAGTGGCTGTTTCTTCGGACGGGCGGCAGTTCTATGTTGTTTTCAGCGGTACCGACGACATGTTCGCTTGCGACGTTGTCGACGACGATTACCGTGAAATAGCCCTCCGCGGACAACTTCGCCTGGGGCACAATCCGCGTGCCGTGCGCGTGGCTCCGGATGGCAAGACCTTCTATGTCTACAACGCGATGGACTTCTCTGTGGCGGCATACGATGCACAGCGGCTCACCTTGCTGGCCACAATTCCGGTTTGCGAAAACCCGCTGAGCGAGGAAGTACGTCAAGGAAAGATCCTCTTTCATGCGGCTTTGCAGCCCATGGTCGGGCGTCGGTGGATCTCCTGCTCGAGCTGTCATCCAGATGGCGAGTCCGATGGCCGGACGTGGCAGAAGACGGAAGGTCAGCGGGATACGCCGTCGCTGTTCGGGCTGGCCTGGACTCACCCAGTTCTCTGGTCGGCGAATCGCGACGAGGTGCAGGACTGGGAACACACGATTCGCAGCTCGCTGATGCAAGGACGCGGGCTACTTCGCAGCGACGTGCAGCCAGTCTTAGGGCAACCGAACAAAGGACGGTCGGCGGATCTCGATGCCCTGGCCGCATATACCAATTCCCATAGGTTCACGCTGAGCCCGCACGCCAAGGGCGGATTGTCCGAAACGGCCAAGCGAGGTCGCGACGTCTTCTTCTCGGCGAAAACGGGCTGCAGCAGGTGCCATGAGGGGCCTTTCTTCACTGATTCTCGGCCAAGGCCGACGGAACGAATCGTCCGCCACAACGTTGGCACGGGTGACGTCGATCCAACAGAGACCATGGGGCCCGCATACGACACACCCACGTTGTTGGGAGTCTACCGCACTGCGCCGTACTTTCACCACGGCAAGGGCGAGACCTTGGAGGAAGTGTTCTCGGTCTACAACCCAGCGGACAGGCACGGAAGAACGAGTCACTTGACGGAAACGCAGATCTCGGACCTAGTCGCCTTTCTTAAATCACTGCCGTACGAGGACCCCGAGTCGTTAGCCACAAAGGCAGGGCTTACGAAGGTCCTTGATTGACTATTCGGCTGTCCGCAGTTGCTTATCTGTTGATTGCGCACGGCAGTGGCTTCATTGGCCGCCTCATCCGATTCAGATGTCCGTGATAGGACCTTTCGGCTCGGGATTTGGGAACGTACAATTTATTATGTGGCATCATCGTCCTTTTGATGTCCAAAGCACGCCTCGTAGTCTACCGCAGCTCAATCTTCGGGTTGAATGGTAGTGGGATTCGCCAGAATTCCTTTGCCACCAAGGGAATTTTGGCGAATCCCACTACCCGAAAACCAAGGTACGATGGAATACTAGTCGCTCCCTGCCGAAGTCGCTCGAATCGTTCGACTGCTAGGTCTCTTGATAACCCCTTAATTGAACTGAGTTTGCCATGACCACACGAAACACCGCGATGCGCAACTTTGCCGTCGGAACGCTCTTTGTTCTCAGCTTGAATCTTGCTACCACGTACGCTGCCGACTGGCCTGGGTTTTTGGGCCCGAACCGCGATGGCCACTCGCCCGACAACGGTCTGCTTCGAGAGTGGCCCGAAGAAGGTCCGTCGCTTGTCTGGAAGGTCGACGATGTTGGACCAGGGTGGTCGTCCATGGCCGTGGCGAACGATTGTGTGTACACCACCGGAAACGCCGGTGACATGCAGATGCTGATCTGTCTTGACCTCGACGGCCAAGAGAAATGGCGAGTTGAGCAGGGGCCCAAGTGCAGCCACCGCAAGTACGGCGGCGCGCGATCGACTCCTACAATCGACGGCGACCGCATTTACGTAACCGGCGGCGGAGGACTGGTCACTTGTCACAGTGTCACTGATGGCCAGACTCTCTGGCAACGCCATATGAAGTCAGAGATGGGGGGCAAAGTCGGCGGCTGGCAGTATGCCGAAAGCGTCCTGATTCTCGATGACCTTGCTATCGTCACGCCCGGCGGCCGGCATGCCATCGTCGCGCTCGACAAGATGACTGGCAAAGACGTGTGGGAGTCGGATGTTTCGGCGACGGCCGGTTACAGTTCCTGCATGACGATCACCGAAGGCGGCGACACGATCATTGTGAACGGATCGCAAAGCGGGCTGCTGGTGGTCGATGCCCGGACGGGCAACCTGGTCCACAAACACGATTTTGCCGCCCCCAACACGGCTAACGTTCCCACTCCAGCCTACTTGGACGGGTACCTGTTCTGGGCCGTGGGATACGGAAAGGGCAGTCTATGTCTCGACGTCAAGTACGATGCGGGTGAATGGACGTTCACAGAGGCTTGGCGAAACCGAGATCTCAATTGTCACCCGGGCAACTACGTTGTCGCCGATGGCTATGTGTTTGGAAAAGGGCGAGGTGGCTTGACATGTGTGAACCTGAAGACCGGCGAGACAGAATGGCAGGAGCGTGTACGGGCCGGGCAGGTTTGCTGGGCCGACGGTATGCTGTATGTATTCTCAGATTCCGATGGCCGAATCTCGCTGATCGATCCAGCCGGTGAGGACGCCAAAACGAGAGGGTCTTTTGCTGTCGATGGCGAAGGTCGCAGTTGGGCGCACCCCGTGGTTGTCGATGGTCGGCTCCTGCTCCGCTACGACACGAACTTGTACTGCTACGACGTTAAGGCCAGATGACCGGATAGGCCGGTATGGGGTGCGCTGGCCAGCACATAGGGCCTGTCCGATGGGAGATGCGTAATGCAAGACGAAAAACCGTTCGGTCTCTACGACGACGACGGTAACAAGATCAATGCAGATTTGATTGCGAAGCCAAGCTTATGCGTGTCGTGCGAGAAAGACGACGATCCGTCCGAGGAGATGCTTTGTCTACTCAATCGCGCCGACCAGGAAGGTGAAGATGAGTTTCAGTGTGGGGCGTACGTGCCCAAAGGATCGTAGTCGGCGTTTCAGCCTTTCCAGCCAGCCCGTTTCAAAACGGCGAAACGATGATCACGCCGGGGCGTGAGCCATCCATAGCGAGGGATTTGCCCATACAAAAAGCCACGTCACTCCCGGTAGAATGACGTGGCTGGATATAGCAGACTGGTGGTCGATCGCAAAGTGGTGGTGACACCACCAACTGCCCGTCACAACCATCGACCGCCCCGGCGGATATCCTTGACGACAACGCCGGAAGTCCAAATGCGGTACCGTGGCAAAGGTTGCGGTTTGTGACGAGAAAACGGCCGCGCCGCCGACACACTGCTCTCTGGACAATCCGCATGAGACCGCTTGCACTGCCAAGAAGTCATTACGTCGGTTTCTTTGTCGATCGTTTTCGCGCTTATCGATCCACGGGCAGTTTCAGCTCGTGTACGGATTTGCCCGCAAACAGGTACAGCCGGCTCCCTTCGCGCCACGCGGCGATTGCCCCGTCCGATCCTCTCCAATTCACGTGTCCACGCGGGTCGCGCTTGATGGATTTGAAATCTGTGGTGTAGCCGTAGATCAGTCTCGCGTCGCCGTCGAAATGGACACTTTCCTGCCAAGCGACGAGATACTCGTCGATGTCGGATTCATTCTTGCCGAGATAGCCGATGAAGCCCGGACGATAGACTCCTTTTCTACCACCGCCGCCATTGTTTTGATGGATGATAGGGGTCTCGTCGAAGTAATCCCAGCTACGGCCATCGTTTGACGAGGCAAAACCGAGCGACGGGGGCTTGCCGTTGTTCGATGTGCCGCGAATGAAAGCCAGCCAGCGCCCGTCCGGAAGCCGATGCACGCTATTGTACGACGATGCCTGGTTGGCCCACGCCTGTGTGGTTGTCGGCAGCACCGGGCGATAGGGTGGCGTCGTACCAAACGAAGCGTCCTCCCAGATCGTCCAGCGGTGCGACACCAGATCGGGTGTGGTGGCCAAGGCCGTCAATTGATATCCCGGTACGGTTTTTCGGACATGATTGAAGTAATGGAAGTACATGAACCACCGTTGTTCCAACTCGTTCCAGACGACCCAAGGACTTGACGTATGGTCCGGATCGCCGGGATGCGTGCTCGATGCATGGAAGGCGGGCACCACTTGGTTATCTGATCGGCCGGGTACTTTGACCTTCTTCGAATAGGGCCCCGTGATAACGTCGGAGACAGCCACGCCGATGCCCGACCTGGGATCGTGGTGCGCGTAGAATAGGTAATACTTACCATCCGCATTGGACCCACGATTGTTCTTGACCACTGTTGGGTACCCGACCGTATCGGGGCCGCCTTTGGGCCATTCTGGGTTCTGCCACGTTGAATGCTCCCAATCCTCGGTCTGCCATAAAATCTGTTTGCTCGAAACGACATCCAGCGGAAGCGGGCCGTCCAGATCGCTCAGGTCCACCACTTGTAGGTTGTTGTCGAGGCCATCAGGGCCATCCGCATGAGCGGTTGGTACGTGCAGTGCGACCAACAGCAGCATCACGATTGGCAGGCGGTTGCAGAACATGACCATCCCCTTGGAATGCAAATCAATCCGGTTTTTCCCTTCTTGCCTTTGTCGACGCGATCGTGAATTGAACCTGAGGCGCCGGCGCTGGTTCATTGTATCAGCACGTGCGGCTGTTACTGCACACTGGAGCAAGACATCGTAGATCTATTGCGTATAGATGGCACATGGATGGTTGCGTCAGGAGCGGCGGGAGATGAAGATCTTGTTAGTCGACGTTTTGCGGAGGGCGATTGCAGGGAATTCCTGAGTGGAGAACGGGGAGGCCGATGATATGAAGATCAGAGGACTTGCATGCGCGGGCGCGGTTGTGATCTGCATGGCAGGCAGGCTTCATGCCGGAGAGCTCAAGGTTTGGCAGCCGGACCCGGCGGCAGCCGATGCGCCGGTCGAAGCGGCCCGGGTCCGTATCGTGGATTTTGGCGCGGATTTCCTCCGCGGCGGCGATGGACAGCCGCGGCATCATTTCCATTGCCACCGGTATGCGCTCGTGCAGGACCCGGAGACAAAGCTCTGGCGACCGAATGACCGGCCCGTGCAACTGGACCTGACTGTCGACGTGGATGGCGACGGCAAGACGGACGACGATGTGGTGGGCTATCACGAATTCAGCCTGGAGCGGCCGTTCAATCCCGTCGCGCCGTGGTACGACATGCTGGCCGGCACGCCGCGGTGGTATGGCGGCCAAGCCATTTACCAGGCCAACCGGCGCACCACCGGGTTCAGCGAAGACGGCGTGAATCAGGACCACGACGGACCGTTCTGCTGGCCACGCGAGAACTGGGCCGTGTTTCACGAGACTTACGAGATCTACTCGCCCTATCGTCTGGCGGTGAATTGGTTGTGGCTCAAACCGGATTTTCTCAACGGCGGCGCAGCGAACCGGGTAACCTTCGACGACGAGAGCCGGCTGGCATTGGTGCTGAAGCGGTATTTCATGTGCATCGACTCCGTGCGACTTCTCGTCTGCGACGACCAGCAAAGCTATCTCTCCGAGGCGACGTTTCATCTCGCTGGCACGCACACGCTACAGCCCACTAAGACCCGCTGGGCGAAATACAACCCGAAGGCACCGCACGACATCTACTTCGATGCCGAGTCGGCCGACTTCACGGAGCACTCATTCGAGGACGTCACTGCCGTCGGTGTGTACGCCGCGAAGGATCGGTTTATTCCGTCGTACTTTGGCTACAAGTGGTATGCATTCGAGGCCGACGCCGTAGTGCATCGCCGGAAGCGCCCGAGCGAGACAATTGCGATGGTAGAGGTGACTGGCGAGGACGGCGACTTCTACATCAGCAAGACCGAGGTTCCCTACGAGTTGTGGAAGAACGTGTTCCGTCTGGCGCGGAGCAACGACTTCGTGCCGCCCAGCCAGGGCTTTGGGTTCGAGAAGGACGGCGACTGTGGATCGATGGATTTCGGCAACACAGCGCACGGCCTCCAGGAGCCGGCGACGGACTTCACGCTGCACGATGCGGCTGCTTGGTGCAACGCGCTGAGCGAAATGGAAAGCCGTGAGCCGGTCTACTACGAAGATCCCGCGTTTGGGAAACCGCTCCACGAGGTGCGATGGAGTCCGGCCTTTGCTAAGCCACGACCGCTGCCGAAGCTGTACGTGAAATGGTCGGCCGACGGATATCGGCTGCCCACGCCGGGCGAGTGGCAACGGGCGATGGCGAAACAGACGATCTCTCCGGCCAATGCCGTGGTTGGTGAGAACTCCGACGGCCAGACGCAGCCGGTTGGTACGAAGGAGCCCAGCCCGGCGGGCGTGTACGATTTGCTGGGCAACGTAGGGGAACTGGTGTGGACATTTGGCGACTGCTACGATCCGGCGGCGGCTCCTCCGATCACGGTGTTAGGCGGCGATTTCCTTTACCCGTCCCACCCGGCGACGCGTTCGGCCAGCCCCTATGGCGATTTCCCGCACGACGGCTCATACAACATCGGCCTTCGATTGGTACGGTGCGATGCTGGCGGCGCGGCACCGATGAAGGTCGAGATCAACGACGGCGTGCCGACATGGATAATCGCCAAAGACGAGACCGCAAGAAGTAGCGATGCGCCCGCCAGACCGGCGATCAAATTGGAGCTGGTGCGCGTGCCGGGAACGCAAGTGGAAATCGCTCGGCATGAGACGACGTTTGCTTTTTGGAAACGCGTCCGAGATTGGGCGATAGCACACGGCTACGAAACCGACTACGACGGCGACATGGGCTCGATGGACTACTGGGGCTTCGATCCGGTTACCGGTCGGGCTGAACCACCGCAGACACACGCGTGCGACGAGCCCGTGACCGACATCACCGCTTATGACATGGCCGTGTGGTGCAATGCACTGAGCGAGTTGATGGGCCGAAAGCCAGTGTACTATGCTGACCCGGATTGCGCGACGGTGTATAAGACGGCCGTGAAGTTCCGGCCGATTCAGTTTCATTTTCCAGAGGATTACATCGCGAAGTACGGCCGTCCGGAACAGACTGATACGCCATCGGTCGGAATGGGTGCCGGGGCATCGCATTCATTGCCGGGGGTATACGCGACGGATGCCATGGATCGCGTCTTACCGCCCTTGTACGCCGCCGCCGAAGCCGACGGGTACCGTTTGCCTTCGGTTGCCGAGTACCAGCAAGCGGTCGTTCCCGATGGACAAAGGTATCCGTGGGGCAACGAGGCGAAAGGCGTTTTCGAGCACGCTTGGCTGTTCGACGCCGCCGGCGGGACGACGCATCCGGTGGGCCAGAAGAAGCCGACGGCCTTGGGTTTGTACGACGTGCTGGGCAACGTCAGCGAGTTGAGCAGTCCCGGAGTGCAGACCAGAATGCGAACGAGTCGCCTGGGCGGATCCATCCTCGATTTGACCGTCGGTGTCAGACAGGGCCTGCTGTCCTCCGACGCCCCACCCACGACTTGGCCGTACTGCGATACGGGATTCCGAGTCGTGCGGCAACTGCCCGAAAAAGTGTCGTTTCGCTCGGAAACCGTCCAATTGGTGTCTGTGCGGCGTGATGCTCCGGCACTACTCAATATCGACCCGGCGAAGTTCGATCCGCTCCAGGGCCGCGTGCATCGCGGCAATCTGCGTCGCGATGGCGTGTTCCAGGCGAAGGGGCTCACGAACGTCAAGGGCGTCAAATGGCGGTTCCAAACGAAAGGCCCCATTAAGAGTTCGCCCGTGGTGGTGGATGGCATTGCGTATTTTGGCAGCAACGATAATCACATCTACGCGGTGGATGCCGAGAAGGGCACTGAGGTCTGGAAGGTCGAGACGCGCGGGGCCGTGGCCGGGTCGGCGGCGGTTGTGGACGGGGTAGTCTACATCGTCAGCGAGGACGGGCGAATGTTCGCGCTGGACGCCAAGAACGGCGAGAAGCGATGGGAAAAATCGCTCTCCCGAATGCGACCATGCGGTTCGCCGGCCGTGGCCTACGGCGTGGTGTTCATCGGCGAAGGTGCAAGGGGCGGTCACGACGTTGGTGTGATGAGCGCCGGTCCGGTCGTTGGGCTGGACGCCGAGACGGGCGAGGTCGTCTGGCGAGGCCCGTCCGGCCCGCAGGGATACGCCGCCATCTGCCTCGACGAAAGGACACTCTACGCCGGGGCCAACGGCAGCAACTTCGGAGCCGTGGATCTAGCCACAGGCAAGAGTTTGTGGTCGCACTCAGGTGGACACCAGAACCGGCAGTTCATGTCGTTCACCCGCGCCGGGGATCTCGCCTACGTACCAGGCTCGATGACCGGCACCGTGATGGCCTGGGACCCGAAGCGAGGCCGCACCAAGTGGCACGAACCAATCTGGCCTGAACAGCGGCTCCCAATCAACAACGGTGGCACGCCGGGCTACGAGGTTTACGCCGATCTGGCGGTCGCGCACGGGCGGGTCTACGCCGCCAGCAACGATGGTACGTTGCGGACATTTGACGCCAACACCGGCAAACGAGGTTGGAAGTTCGAGGCCGGCGCACCAATCCAGTCCTCGCCATCCGTCGCAGGCGAAACCGTCTACTTCGGCTGCTGGGACGGCAACGTCTACGCCATCGATGCCATGACCGGCGACCTGCGTTGGAAGCACAAGCCCAGCAGACTCCCTGCCCCAGACCTCACTGTCGGCGGCAGCGAGCCTAGCGCGCGAATCATCTCTTCGCCCTGGCCCAGCGACAACGTGATCTACGTCGGCTGCGACGATGGGTGTCTGTTCGCACTGCACTGATTTTCCCGCTCGCCTCTTTCCGGACTTGAGCATAAGGGATAGCATCAGTCGTCAGGATATCCCAAGTCGATTCGCGCGCAACAGGAAGTCCAATATGTCCAATTCGTTGTTCCTGACCGGCTCGTCTGCCCGAGCGCTAGTCGTGGCCTTTTTCAGTATCGCGACTTGCTGCCAGGCCCAACCGCCTGATCAATCGGGTAGAACGGCTGCGCAATGGCTCGTTGCGATTGAGAAGCAGGCGGCGGCCGAGAAGGATTCGTGGGACGGGGCGTGGCGCGATGTGATGTGCGGCGCGGCCCTGGCCGTGGAGCCTTACGATGGACGGCCTGAGATGGTCGCCAAGCTCGTCGGCGAGAAGAAGCGGCTGTACGATGCGTATCGTCGTGTTTGGGATGAGCATGCACGCGCCGTGGCGGACAAACTGCTGGCTGGAGAAGCTCTTCATGGCCCCGAACGGAAGTATCGGTTCCTCGCAAGTGGAACGCTGCTGCATCGATACCTTCGCTGCGGCATCAAGCAGAAGGAAAGAAAGGAGGAGCCTCTATCGACCGCGGAAGAGGAAACCGCCGATTATGCTCGCGCCGTCGAGCAGGCCGGCCGGGCTGCCTTGGCCAAGGGCTACCGGGGCGAGGCGTTGACGGCAGCGGATATCGATGCATTGCGCGACTACGCCATGTTCGTCGACGCGCGGTGCACGGGTACCGGCGTCTTGCCATGTCATCTCGGCCTCACTCGATCGCGCTACGGTGGTGGTGGTTTTCGTCTGCCCGGCGAGACGGCGCCCGATTTCGCCCTGGCACGCATGGAAGCCTTCCTCGACACGCCGCAGTACACAGATGCGAATCCGCGGGATCCTGTGGATATTCTCACGCCGCTCGCGGTGAAGGAATTCCTGCAGGTTATGTGTGGCTTCGAGCTGCGCGGCGGGGAGGTTGTCGCCAAGCCGTATGAGATCACTGCTGGCCACGAGGCGCAGTACGTGCGGCTGAGTGACTTTCGCGGGAAGAAAGCGGTACTGATGGTATTCATGAACGCCACGGACCCTTGGACGTGGCATGGGAAGATCGCACCGATGTTCGAGCCGCTCAAGCTGGCTCTCGGCGAACGGGCGGTGGTGCACTTCATCTGCAACACGATCCACGACACGCGGATGCCGTCGATGGACTTTGTCGGCCCTACGCCCCAACGGACGTCGTACGTTCACGAGACCGCGATGGGACACCGGGCTCGCATCTGCAAGATATTTTACATGGGGTGGCCGGATTGCACGACGGACTATTTGCTGGACGACATGGCTCAGCATTTCAGGAACGAGTGGATGGACCAAGGAGGCGGGGCGTATATCGTGCTGGTCGATTCCGCCGGGACGATCGCCTACGCCGACTACCATCGGGATATCCCACCGCACTGGGGTCCAAAGGCGGTGAACTTTCCGTATGAATCTCTGACGATCCGTATGAACCACCTGGAAAGCCGGCTGGAGAGCTTCTTCGCGAGTGGCGCTCGGTACGACAAGAAGATCGAGACCGACTACCCGAGGTGGCGTCTTCCGCCGGAACGCGATCGCACATCGCTCGCCAAGAGTGTCCGATACGCCGTCTGGATGCCCGCGGTCGTTGCCGCTGTGGACGCTGCCGGCCGTCGCGTGACGGTCGAGAGGACACTGCCGCCGAGAACACAAATGAAAGGCATTCGGTTTTGGCATGAGGCCGGGGACCGAGCGGCAGCATTCGATCCGATTGTCAAAGCCCGTTTGGACGCCGTCCGCACGTGGCTGTCCGACGCGCGTGAGAAACCGACGTACGCGCTGCACATCGAGGGCTCGACGGATGTATTTGTCAACGGCTGGTCAAGACCTCTCACCGGTTTACGCGACGGCGACCGCGTCGGCGTGTGCTACGCGGCCGGACAGGATAAGCCCCACACGATTCGACCGCTGCAGATTCGAGCCTATCGATTCCCTTGACCCGGAGACTGCTAATTCGAAAGCAGACGGCGCGGATCAGGCCGTGGCGGGGCGCCAGTAACTGACGGGATCGGAATACAAGAATGGCGTTACTCGTCAAACGCCAATAAATCAGTTGCACCGGTCCATTCTCTTGCGACGCGAGCGTGCTACCAGATAGGTAACGACCACAATCAGCGTGACTATCTCGATCGCCAGAGCCACGAATAGTGAACTCAGATACCAACGGGAGATGACGCGTCCGGTGTCGGTTGATATCCGCACGGGGACCTGCACGGCGTTGGGCGTACCGTCGATCATCTGGATCTCGCTGGTCCAACCAGAATGCGTGTCGCCTGCGTTGTCAAGCTCGACCAGAGTGACAACGATTCCCAGAGCTGCAGCGATGCCTGCGAACGCAGCCAAGAGATCTGCAACAGAAAACTGAATAGGTGGCTGTTGGTCCGGGTTGGTCGACATCGCGTTTGCTGACAAGGATCGAGATACGGAATGCCCACTTGCCCATTGTACCGAGTGACTCGTGTCGAAGCACGCGACCTGGATGCGTAGCCGAGTCCCGTGAGTTTTTCAGAGCCAGTCTTCAAATGTGAAAACCGAGGCGACTGCTAGTAGTGGTGGAAGACTGGCTCTCAGGCCTGCGCAAGGCCGAAATATCGTCGTGTGCTCGGAGTGATGTCTTGTACCTGTCTCATCCTCACCGAAGAAGAACTACTTTCCCTACCACCTCGGGAATGCGAGTTTGGGAATTGCAGCGTGATGGACTACAATCTCTGGAGTCGCACTCTCGCCATCAGGGGATCCCGTGGCGGACGAGAGTAGTCAGGTCTTGGGTACGATGTGAGATGGTCAGGATGAAGAACAAGTTGGCATATTTCGTGAACGAAGTTGATCGCCGTCCTCCATCAGGGTTGCCAGGCAGACGTTTGGACTGGTTTCGGCTACTTCATCCGGCGAGTCCACTGGTCACACTGTTGGCTTTTGTCGTCGCGGTGTTCTCAACGGTAACGGTCCGTGGTGACACGGTAGACCCGGACGAGATCATTTTTGCCGTTCGGCAGCCCGGCGTCGGGGGGCATTGGTACGAGAACTTCGGGTACTACGCATTTGATCCGAAGGACAAAATGTACGGTTCCCAGGGGCGGCTGTGTCGACTGAATCTGCGCAGTGGTGATCTAAAGATATTGTTGGGCGATCCCGCAGGATCGGTTCGGGACCCGCAGATGCACTACGATGGCCGGAAGATCTTGTTCTCGTACCGTGAAGGCGGGTCTGACTTCTTTCATCTGTGCGAGATAGGCGTCGACGGTCGTGGGCTGCGGGAGCTGACCACAGGACCCTACGATGATATCGAACCGACGTACCTTCCCAACGGGAAGATCCTGTTCTGTTCCAGCCGATGCAACCGCTGGGTCAACTGCTGGTACTCGCCGGTGGCTATCCTATACGGTTGCGACGCGGATGGCGGAAACGTGCATCCCATCTCGGCGAATATCGAGCACGACAACACGCCGTGGCTCATCTCGGACGGTCGCGTGATCTACCAACGATGGGAGTACGTGGACCGAAGCCGCGTTTCGTTCCACCATCTCTGGACGTCCAACCTGGACGGAACCGGGCAGATGATCTACTACGGCAATATGCACCCGGGGACGGTGATGATCGACGCCAAGCCGATCCCGGGCTCGGATGGCAAGGTGGTGGCCGTATTCTCTCCGCGACACGGCCGTAAGGAGCACGCCGGAGCGATCACAGTGCTTACGCCCAAAAGAGGTCCCGACAATTTGGGCTCCGCTTCTCAGATCAGTCAGTCGCCTGATTTTCGTGATCCCTATCCACTATCTGAAGATCAGTTTCTAGTGGCACGCGGCCCCGAGGTCTTGCTGATGAATGATCGCGGCGAGACGCGACGGCTGTATCGGTTGCCGCAGGAATGGATAGACGCTGGTGCGGAGTGCCACGAACCGCGGCCGCTTGCGTCCAGGAGGCGCGAACCGGTGGTCCCGCCACGTACGGAACGGGAGACACAGAACGGACGACTTGTGCTGGCGGACATCTACGCCAGTCGACGGATGGAAGGCGTGCGACGCGGCGAGATCAAGAAGCTTCTGATACTGGAGACGCTTCCCAAACCGGTCAATTTCAGCGGCAAGATGCCTCCGATCAGCTTCGGCGGCACGTACACTCTGGAACGAGTCGTCGGCACCGTCCCCGTCGAACCAGACGGATCGGCGTATTTCGAAGTTCCGGCGCTTCGTCCTCTGTTCTTCGTGGCATTGGACGAGCACAACAACTCGGTCAAACGAATGCACAGCTTCCTGACCGTAATGCCCGGCGAGACGACCAGTTGTGTCGGCTGTCATGAGCATCGCACGCGGTCGGCATCCAATCCGGGGCACAACGTACTCGACGCGCTACAGCGTCCACCTAGCAAGATTGCGTCACTGCCGGGGATTCCAGAGGTATTCGATTTTCCGCGTGATATCCAACCGATTCTCGACCGCCATTGCGTCGAATGTCACGACTACGATCTACGTGACGGCGGAGTGATTCTGACAGGCGACCGTGGGCCAATCTACTCGCACAGTTACTATACGCTTACGGCCTTGGGTTATGTCTCGGATGGCCGTGATAGGGTGCGCACAAATCTTCCACCTCGATCGGTCGGGACCTCGGCCAGCCCGTTGATGAAAATGTTGGACGGTAGCCATTACGACGCCAAGTGTACGCGCTACGAACAGGATATGATTCGATACTGGATCGAATCAGCGGCCGCCTACCCCGGCACCTACGCGGCGCTGGACACGGGAATGATCGGCGGTTTTCCCAAGAGCAAGTTGGATACCTCCGATCGCGTCTGGCCCAGTTCCAAGGCGGCGGCCGCTGCGATCCAGCGTCGCTGCGCCGGTTGCCACGACGAGCGGATTCCGCTGCCTAAGTACCTTTCCGATAACCTGGGACTGGTACTCTCCAATCCTGATTTCAGCGACGCGCGAGTCCGCTTCTCCCGCCACTTGATGTTCAATCTCTCGCGTCCCGAGAAATCACTGATGCTTTTGGCCCCTCTAACACGCGAAGCCGGAGGTATGGGCCTTTGCCGGAACAAGGAGCAAGACGACGATGATCGAACCGCGGCCGCTGTCTTCTCCGACACTTCGGATGCAGACTATCAGCGAATTCTGTCCCTTTGCAGGGACGGGAAGAAGTATCTGGAAACCGACCGACGTTTCGACAGCCCTGACTTCTGCCCCAGCGAACCATGGGTTCGAGAGATGAAACGATACGAAGTCCTTCCCGCTGGCCTTGACAGCCAAACGCACATCGACGTCTATGCAGTCGAGGAGTCATACTGGCGGTCCCATTGGTGGACGCCTGGCACAAGTCGTGGCGAATAGTCTGTGCATGCGGCTGTTTCTGTTTGTCAATCAGTTTGAAACACGATACCATCAAGTCAATGATGGGGGCGCTGTACACTGACACAACGCGAACCCACGTGCCAAGAGATACACCGAGAAGAAAGGAAATACCCCATGATGCGACTTGCACTTGTCTTCGTGTTGATGTGCTCCGGGACGATCGTCCAAACGGAGGCGGCACAGCCACGCCCTGCTCAGAAGGTTGATGTTACGCGGGACGTCGAATATGGACGTGCCGGCGAGCGAAGTTTGGCATTGGACATCTATCAGCCGAAGGAACGGGCTGCAGATCGGCTTCCTGTGATCGTTTGGATCCATGGCGGCGGGTGGCGCGGTGGGGATAAGTCGAGCGGGGGCCGGTTGACCGGCTTTGTGGGAACGGGAAATTATGTTGGAGTATCGGTTGGGTACCGGTTGAGCGGCGAGGCGATTTGGCCGGCGCAAATCAGCGACTGCAAGGCTGCTATCCGATGGGTACGAGCCAACGCGGACAAGTTCGGCATCGATCCAGATCGCATGGGTGTTTGGGGAAGCTCGGCCGGTGGCCACTTGGTCAGCTTGCTGGGCACGTCCAGTGACATCGAGGAGTTGGAAGGAGATTGCGGAACGCCCGATGTTTCCAGCCGCGTGACATGCGTCGTGGATTTCTGTGGCCCGACTGACATGGTCATCTTCAAGCATTCGGCGGCGGACCTGTTGTTTGGCTCCAAACCGGCCGATGAACGACAAGCGGAAGCCAAGGCCGCGTCGCCTGCCGCCCACGTTAGCAAGGGCGACCCACCGATATTGATCGTTCACGGCACGAAAGACGGCACCGTGCCCATCGAGCAGGCTGAATTATTCAACGAAAAGCTGAAGGAATGCGACGTTGATGTTACGTTCGTGAGGATCGAAGGCGGTGGCCACGGTATCGGCGGACCGGAAGTGATGAAACGTGTTACTTCGTTTTTCCACAAGCACCTTCGTGGCCAGGAGGTCGAGGTCTCGGGCGAGCCGATTAAGGCGGTTTCACGCCCATCCCGCTGACTCTCAACAGTCTACTTTGCATAAAGGAGATTAGGCATGAGACGCTCGCAACTGATCCAGTTCTTGAAGAGGAGAAGCCTGTTGTTGAGCCTGGTGACGGTCGCTCCATTGATCGTTGTCATCTTGGGACTCACTGCATGCGTCGAGTATCCAGTGGGGGACTCAGAGAAGAGCAAAGTTGATCCGAAGTACTCAGGCGTTTGGGTGACGAAGGAAGACGGAGGCGAAGACAATTTGCTGTTCTTGCGCCCGTACGATTCTCGCACGTACTACGTCAATATATTCACCTACAGCCGAGAGGGTGATGAAATCAAACCGTCCGAGCGATTGGACTTCAAAGCGTGGCTGACATCCATCGGAGACGCGACCTTTATCTCGATGGAATGCCTGAGTTGTGAACATTTCGCTGGAGTAGGCGAAAAGCCGCCCTACTTGGTCGGTAAGATGGATCTGAAAGACGGCTCGCTCCATCTGCGATTCGTGAACGGAGATGAGGAACCTGCAGAAAATGCCAACAATAGCAGCGAATTGGAGAAGGTGATCGCGGAGAATGTCGACTTGGACGCTCTATATATCGACGATGAGTTCGTTTTCGAGAAGGCCAAGGACAAGTCATTTGTCGAGAGTGTTCTAGAGGCGTTCGAGCCTCCGGAGCGTGATTGGTAGGCGATGTATCCGACCTTGGTTTCCGTTCCTTGGTTCAAGTCCTATGGCGCAATGCTGCTGCTGGCCTGGGGCGTTGGATGGTGGGTCGCGCGGCGGCGGGCTCGTAGGTTGGGCATCCCGTCCTGGAAAATCGATTGGTTGGTGCCGTTGCTTCTGATCAGCACGGCATTGGGCACACGACTCGGCGGACGGTTTTGTCAGACGCTATCGGGCGGCGCTGGCAACGACCGAGTGCTGTACGGCGGACTGTTGTTGGCCGTCGCTGTCGGGGCTATTTACGGCGCGGTGGTCCGTACACCACTGGGAAAGCTCGGAGACGCCTTTGCCCTTTCGCTACCTCTGATCATCGCCTTGCTTCGCGTTGGGTGTATTCTTGGCGGTTGCTGCTGGGGTGATGTCTGCGTTCGTCCAGATCGGCTTGCCACCGTCGACGATCAAGCTTGGCGACGGCAAGTACAGACGATACCCAGCGTCTGCAACGAAGACTGGCCGATATCCGTGACCTTTCCCGCCGGGAGTCCCGCATACTATCAACACCTTACCGCCGGCCTGCTACCACCATCCGCCGAACGATCGCTGCCCGTGCATCCAGTCCAGCTGTACGAGATGGCAGCCTCGCTAGTCTTGCTGGGCGTGCTGCTCTTGGTCGATGGGCGATTACGTCGCTGGGGCGAATCGTTCCTTCTGTTCGGGATCGGATACACCGCAATCCGATTCGCCGTCGAGTGGTTTCGGGCAGACAATCCACTGTTGGCCTACGATTTAACCTTCTCCCAATGGGCCAGCATCGCCTTCGCATGCTTGTGCGTGCTGATGTGGGCCGTGCGATTGGCGTTGGCTAGGCAAAGGTCCGATCAATACAACCGCCCGCGATCATGACTCAGCTTCTGCTTCCGCCGCTTGCTCATCCTGGATGTCCTTGCCAAACGACGTTAGTCCGCCGAGTGCCCCTAGGCCCATCGACTCGACCGCGCTGGAGGGGACGATGATCATCGAGCCCTTTTGCCGTAGGCCTTCGTAGACCATATTCATCGCTCGCAAGTGAAGCGCAACGGGATTGTCACGGTAATGCGTCGACGCTGCGGCGAACTTCTCCGCGATCTCCGTCTCCGCTGTTCCCAGGATGATCCGGCTCTGGCGTTCTCGTTCCGCCTGGGCCTGACGTGACATGGCGTCTTCGAGCCCTTTGGGGATGATGATGTCGCGAATCTCGACGGCTTGTGTCGTGATTCCCCAGGCGCTGGTTTTTTCGTCAAGTGAGTGTTGGATTTCCTTGCCCAAACGCTCGCGTTCAGAGAGCAAGACCGCCAAGTCATGCTTGCCGATTGCGTTGCGCAGCGCCGTTTGTGCCGAGAGTACAACGGCCTCGTCGAAGTGCTCCACCTCAAGAACGGATTTCTGTGCATCCCAGACCATCCAAAACCCAATGGCGTCGACGTTGACTGGTACCGTGTCCGCCGTCAACGTGGTTTCCGCGCTGAAGTCGGTCACTCGAATACGTTGATCAACGAACTGGGCCACCTTGTCGAAGACGGGAATCACAACAAAGATGCCCGGCTTGTGTAGCGTCTTGAACCGGCCGAAGCGCAGGACAACCGCCCGCTCCCATTGGTAGGCGATCTGTATTGCCGGCGCACATACGACTGCGACCCCAATGGTCGCAATAACGGTCGCGATTAGCGCTGGGTGCTCGGACTTCAGTACCAAGTAGCTGACCAAGCAGTCGGAAGCCCCCAGCACGACCACGGTCTCCCAGACTTGGGCCACTCGAAAGACCACGGCCAAGACCACGGCCGAGCACAGATAAAGCAATACGACCTGCACCGTGGACTGCTCCTCCGCAACCTGGAGCTTGAAGGCGAGGGCCAAGTGCACGACGACGCCGATTGCGAATACCGTCACTAGCACTAGCACATTTAGCGGCGCGAAACGGAAGTCCGCACTCAATGTGGTGGCGAACTTCTCGAGCGACGTCGTTCGCCCCGCCTTGCCGAGATCCGAGGTCTTGGTAGCCGGACTCATTTGGTCTCCTCCTTTCGTTGACGAAGGCCTTCCAGTACGGCGTCCAGCGTGAAGCCGTAGGACGAAGCCCGGGCCAACATGTCAGTCAGGATTTGGTCGAGCATCCGTTGCCGTTCAAGTTTGCCGACATCCGGCCGACACTTACTGACAAAGGTGCCCGACCCTTGATGCGTGTCGAGCATCCCTTCGATTTCCAGCTCGCGATAAGCGCGAATCACCGTGTTGGGGTTAATTGACAGGTCGACCGAAAGCTGGCGGATCGTAGGAAGCCGATCGCCGGTCCGGAGGTCACCTTGGGCGATGGCGAACTTCACCTGCTCGATGATCTGCCGATAGAACGGCACCCCGCTCTTTGTGTCGATAGAAATCTGCACGGCTGCGGTCCGATGATTTAGTTATATATTTAACTAGTATACTATAACAATAGATCTGTCAAGATCCGTTCTCGGATTTCTTCAAAAAGCTGGGGATGGCCGTTTGTTGATTGCGGCCCAGAGAGCCGCGAGAGGTTGGTTATGAATCCGGCTTGCGACGCGGCGCGTCACGAAGAAGCCCCTCTGCTTCGCGGCGGATCACTTCGGCCATAAGATAGTCGTGCCAACTCGTACCGTAGTCGACGGTTTCGTCTTCCGGTTGCGGGGCACTTGCATCCAAACGCGCTACGGCTTTGGCGAGCGACTTCTGAGCAGCGTCGTGTTCACCCAAGTGGTGTTGGCTCATTGCCTGAAACAGTTCAATGAACGTGCGGCAGTAGACTTGGTCTCCCGCTTGTGTCTCGGCGGTCTGAAGTTGCTCGAGCGCGTCCTTGAACTTTCCGGACCGGTACTTGGCAATTGCTGCGGCGAGCTGCAACCATGAGACATCGGGACGCTTGCCGACGGCTCTATCCACAAGTTGTGTCGGGCGCGAGTCGTTCGGGACCGCGTCCGGCAGAAGCAGGCAGAGCTTGCCGGTCCGCTCGGCGATATATGGATCTCGCGTGTCGCCGAACAATTCCAGCATCTTGCGGCAACGGTTGCGGTATTCGTCCGCGTGATCCAAATAAGCCTCTAGCGCACCGCTGCGATACCACTGCCAGTGTTCGTCCGGATACACGTCCAACCCCTTGGCAAACTGGGCCGCCGCCGGCTCCCAGGCTCCCTTGCGGGCCAGTTCTCGGGCACGGTCAAAGACTTGTTGGGGAGGTTCTCCCAGGAGTAACGTGGCCGCCTCGACGCGGAATCCGTACAACTCGTGCCAGTGGGTCGAGGACAGTTTCGCTTCGAAACCACGATGGCGATCTAACGCTTGTTCGTACGTCTCCTTTGCTTTGTCCTTCTGGTGCAGCCTGAAATAGGCCATGGCCAAGGCGTACAGGTCAAAACAAACCACTGCGTCCGTTCGTTCCCGCGCGTTGCGTTCCAGGATCGAAAGGGCTTTGTCGTACTGCCCGGCCTGGTAGTAGGCCGCTCCGAGCGTGTTGACATAGTTGCGGTCTTCCGGCTTCCGGGCTACCGCCTTTTCGGCCAGCGTGACGGCCTGTTTCGCATCCCGCAACTCGTCCGGAGCGGTGACGTAAGCCCATGCCAGGTTATTCATCGCTCCGAGATCATCCGGGGCGGCGGCCAACGCTCGTTTTCGGTTCTGGATTTCCCGCTCGGCGATGCGGCGCCTTTGCGCGGGCGTTCGCGGCGAGCGAGACAAAGGGCCCGTTGGATCTGGTTCGACCGCAGGCGGGGCAACCAGGAAATCGAACGTGCGGCACAGGTGGACAATGAACTCGGCGTTCAACGACTTGACTTTTTGCGGTGCGTCGATGAACCAGACGCGCAGGGTGGGGGCCGGGGCAACCGCTAGTGAATCGCTAAGACGAACTTCTCCGCCCTCGTCGTCCTTCACGCGAAGCGATAGTCGGTGGTCGCTTGAAAGACGAGTGACACGCGCCAACAGATGCGGCACCTCACTCTCCACGGTCACCTGATTATCCCTGACTCTGATTTTATAGGGCACCCGTCGCCGATCCTTGCCTTGGCCGAAGTAGCTGCTTCCGCTTGAACTGTGACCGCCACTGTATCCAGGCACCAAGCCGGGATAGGACACCGAGCCTGTACCGCCAACCGCCAGCAGTTCCAGTGTCGCACGCTCGAACGTCTTCGCTTGGTTCACGTACTGCACCCGCTGCCGCTCTGGCACGGGAAGTTCTGCAAAGGACCATGTTTCGCTGGCGTCGAACGAGGCCGAGTCGTTGCGCCACACCTTGACCTGCAATCCCCAGGCCGATTCCTTCTGGCACAGCCTGCAGTCCCAAACAGAACTCTCATTCCCCAACGCGTCGAAAAGGCGAAACGATCGTTCGCTCCAGGCGCCCGTTGTTTCATCTGCTTGCTTTGTTTCAAACTGCGTGTTCAGTCGAATGCGGGTTTCTGTCCAGGAGATGCCGTTATTCGTTCGAGGCGATTCCGATGATTGCGCCATAAGACCGGTCAGTGTCAACGAAACATCCCCATCGCTCTTGGTGGCAGGCAGCGGTTCCGGCTTCCATTCCGGATAGCTGCCGCCCGACGGAGTGGGATCCGGAACGTCGAACTCGGCGACCTTCTGATCGGTCGTGTCGTAGACGCGTAGTTTGAACGTCTTGCCGTCGTGACGAATCGCCGGGAGCCCGAAGTGGGTCACGATCATGTCATAAGGGCCACCGCCCAGACGCGAAAACGGCCCCGTGCCCCCGTGCGTGCTGCTGCTTCCGAAACCCTCGTAGGCGTTTCGCCCTTTGTCAAAATTGTCGATTTCGCACCCGTGCGCATCGACGGCTGCACAGCGCAGGAACCAGTCGAAGTCCAATGCCTTTCGTTTCGTCGAGTCCCACTTTGTCATCCAGACGACGATACTGTCTTTCTCCGTCTGTTCGGTAACACCGCCCGGAGGCGACGGTGATCCCGGAAAGCCCCGCTGCGACGTTTGTTCGATGTCGAATTCGAAACGATGCTGCCTGCCGTAGGTCACCTTCTCAATCACAAGGAACGAGCCATCGGGCAACGACTGCTCCGCAACCGGCGTCCCTCGGCGTATCACAGTCCGACCCGACGCAGGATCTGCCGCGGGCCCGACCGCGAACCAAGCGACGCCAAGTCCGGCGACGGCCAAGACGCCCAACGCGAAAAACGCCAAGAGCAGGGCCCCGCATCCCAGCACCAATGGAGAGAGTTCTTTCTTGGGGGGACCAGGATGTTCGGTGAAACGGTCTGCTCCTCCCTGCGTCGATTCAAACGTGTCAGACATGGTCTGCTCTCGTCGAGATGAGATTGACGATCGTACTGCGCCCGGCGTGGAGTGTCCGACGGCGTTCAGTCTTCAAGCTGTGAAAGACAGGCTGAATCCGAATGACAGCTCAGCGGATTATATCATTCCGTCGGAACGAGGGACATCTGAAGAGGCAAGACCGCAGGGGAATCAGGTCCGCTTCAACATAGCTTGTACCACTCCCGGTGCGAGTTGCAGCCGATAACCGTCGTCGGCTTCTGTCAGTGTGACGCCCGGCTGGCCCGCGGCGGATTTCCATTGACCTTCGGTCCGTGATGTAACTTCACCGCCATCCTTACAGACGCAGGCCAAGCGAATCAGCAAGCGGTCGGTTTCGACCCGCAGGCTCGCGGCCTGCGGCGCCGGGATGCCCCACGGGCCGCAGCAGACTGCAGCCACAGCGCTGGTCGGCGTCATGATCAGGCGAGCACGTTTCTGCTACGGTGCACCCAATCGAGCGATACCAGCACGTCGGGCGAGTTCTTCGGCCAGCCTTTCATCGACGAAAAGATGGCTCACGAGTCCAATGACGTGTTCGACGATTGGGGCCTTCCATTGGCCTCGGGCCACAACGACGACGCCCTTTTTCTTCGCGCACTTTTGGAAATGCGATTCTTGGACTCCTAACCACCTGCGGTTGATTCCGTCCAGTTTCTTCACCTGATCACGATCGCCGGGATTCCTTGGGAACCACACTCCACCGAGGTTCCCGAGGGCCATACCTTTGAATTCTTCGCACTCAAGGTTCTCTGCTTCGATTGTTTCACGAAACCACGGGTCCATTGTCTGAGATCCAGGTTCTGTGTCGCCCACACCGGTGAGGATCATATTTGCCTGTTCCATCAACGGTTCCTCGCCAAAGATGCGTTCGTAGTCGCGGCAATGTGCGAAGAACCTTCGAACCTTCGCAGCATCGCTGCTCATATCACCAGGAATGCGTGTAGCAACACCAAGAAGTGATAACGCGTTTTTCTGGTCGCATCCGAAGCACCGGGCGAGTCTGCTGGCGGCAATAGATGGGGACAGGCACGTGTCTCGGTGGTTCAGAGGTTCTCCTGCGACGGGAAAGAACACCTTCTCTGGATCCTCCTTGATGGACGTAGAAGGCAGCCCCTCCAGCCCCCCTATGACGGCGGAGACGGTGTGCCCCCACGCTGCGGCGCACGTTTTCACCCCCTTGAGCAGCCCGAGCATCTTCTCCGCCGCAAGATGCCCAAATCTCTCAAGTCGTTCCTCATCGGAGGTACCGCTGGGCCCAGTGTAGACAACATAGAGACGACTGAGTCCGGGTTGTCCAGGTTCAGCGAGGCGGTTGAGACGCACTCGCAACTCCTCCAACGTGGGGAAAGCGAGCCTCTCCACGTCGTCCTCATCAAACCCTGGTGGCGGAGCGAGCTTCCTTTGGAGCCACTTCTGCTCGGTCGCGTAGTGCCTCAAACGGGACACCTCGGTCTGGTTTTTTAGGTTTAGGTGCCTCTGGATCTCCCGCTGGGTCCAGCCCTCACAACAAGAAAGGTAGGCAACGGCTAGCGCAGTCTGCTGTCTTGTGTTTAGCTTTGCTGGTTTCTCACTTTCTGACATGGCCCCTACTCCGTCTTGCTCAGATTCCACGATCAACATTCCTGTGAAGGCAACGTCATTGTACCACATCTCACCACATGCGACAGGCGAATATTCGTCAGAACACACAATAAGAATAGTCTTCTTCTGCAGATGGGATATTATGCATTGATCGGCATATTCTTGCGTATTGTTCTATCTCGGGTACACTTGTCTCAGATGTCAATCTACTTCCGACTGTACGCGAGAAGGAGACACTTGAAATGCAGGACAAGGATTTCATTCGATGGGGTGTGGACGCGCTCAAATCTTTGGATGCAGATCGTGAGCCAATGAAAGAAGAGAAGGAACGGAGAGCGAGGCAAGAGGGAAGTGTCGTGGACCTCCGTACGCTCGCGAAGAACGTAGACTTCGTCGTGGTTAACGACTTGCACTCCAAGCTCGCGTACCTCCGGCTCCTATTACGCCGCGGGCTAGCAAGAAAACTGATGAAGGGAAAGGCTTGTCTGATCTTAGGCGGAGATGTTCTTCATCCAGCACAGCAAGGCGTGAAAGGCGGACGGGAAGGATTTCACAGACTTAGCAAGGATGAGCAGTATCGGCATATGACGGATATGCAGAGTTCGTACCTCACACTGCGACTTCTTTTCGAGCTGAAGGCGCGATTCAAGACGCAAGTCTTCTGTGTGGTCGGGAACCATGATATCCCGACGCTCATCAGGCCGCCGAAACCCGGCGACGACAAGTCCGAACACGTTTGCCAACACACCGAGTTTCAGAAGTATCTGCGCAAACAAGCAGGTGAGGAAGGGCAGTCGCTTTTCATTCAATTCATGGAGCGATGCCCAATTCTACTGATCGCCGATGGACTTGTCGTGGCTCATGGAGGTCCCGTACGGGGAAAGACACTCAGGAGACTTGCGCGGGAAGGCAATGGCGTTGTCGCGTCTCTCAAAGAGAAGGACCTGAGTCTTGAGGATATCAGTCTGGAGGAAGTCAACGCTCAGACCCAGTTGGTGTTGGGGATGCATCGTCTTTTTCCAGGAGGAGGGCGCAAGCACAAATACACCGTCGAGGATGTCAAGAAGTTCCTGAAAGCCCTCGGATGCCCGGAGGCGATTTTCCTGACTGGCCACGACCATGACTTCGACAGGCAGGAAGTGAAGGGCGATCTCGACTACGGAGTATGCGGAAAAGGGAGCTTCTTCGCGAAGGTATACGAGAATCTCCACAACCATTTCATCGTATTCTCAGGCGGTGATGAGAAGTCGTGGGGTTACGCCAGTGTTCATAAGGGTATCGTTTCTTTCATAAACAGTCGCGGGAAAACGGTAGATACAACGGAATTCTACTTGCCATCGTCCCTTCCGCGGAAAGCCCAACTTAGGCTCTCTCTCATCTTCAACGGGATGGGTGACTACAAGACGTTTCAGCGGATGGGAGGCCGCCTGTGGAAGGTGGGCATTCAGCGGATTCAAGAGGTCTATGATGAGGCAGTCTGTGCTTTGAAGGATCGGTCGGAAACGGAGGGCCCCTTCACCGACAAGACGAATGGAATCCTGCGGAGCCAGGATGACGATAGGATTCGCAACTGGATTTTCGATGTCAAGATGCCAGGCACGGAAAAGGAAAGCGACTACCTTTTCTTCAAGATAGCCCTCTTGATACACAGCGTAGCGTACTATCGGTATTTCCTCCATTGGTTGGATGACGAAAACGAAGAGCGTTTCAGAATTGTCTGTGTGACCGGCGAGAGCCTCGGAATCCCGGTCGCCGCGATTGTCGCTGGCTCGATCTCACTGGGTGATTACATACGTTTCGCTCGCCTTGTGTACGAAACAGTGTATGACAAAGCTGAGTATATGACGCCAAAGCCTCAATACTGGCCCACTGTGAAGGGCCCGGAGGGATTCATGGAAGAGGCGGTAGAGACTCTCCTGGAGAAGTTCCCCTCCCTGGAAATCATGAAAACCGGCTGGCCGGAGCACCGTGCGTTTCGAATTGATGAAGTCTATGCACAAGAATTCAAGCATTTCATCGAGACGAAGTATTTCCCACGTCTTTGGATCAGTGCTGATAGGCACGGCATGAGCCAGCCACTGTCGCATTCGCCTCGACTGGAGGACGTAAAGGCATCAGCGTTCGAGAAAGCTCAAGTGGACGAGAAAATCAAGTTCAAGAATCCGACGCCGCCTATCGTTTCGGGGCACAGAAAGGGTATTCTCCAAACTGCAGAAGATGTTTGCTCGGAACTACTCTCGGTGTTCGTTGATCCAGTGTATTCCGAAGACATGGTTCGCAGAATCACGGGGTGCATCAAAGCTGATGTGATCGTTGACATGAGCCCCGAACCCAAAGCGCTCGTTTACCTGATGGGAAATCAAGTGGGCCCTGCCGTGGTCAATTTCGACTGGCAACGGACCGACAGGATAATCGAGTTCCTAAATAAGTGCATGCCCATCGACGGCAGTGCCGGCACAAAAGAAACACAGTAAGCGCGAAACGAGAAGAGCCCTCGTCTCCAAGTTGGATCCGACATTGCATTGGCCACGATGGCTCACATCTGATCCAGCGCGGCCTCCACGACTCCCGGTGCCAGGACGACGCGGTAGCCGCTGGCGACCGGCGTCAGGGTGACGCCCGCCTGGCCTGCCGTGGTCTTCCATTGGCCGGCGGTTCGTAACGTGACGTCTCCGCCATCCTTGTGAGCGAGGGCAGGTGAACCCATAGGCGTTCGGTCTCAACTCGCAAACTCGCCGCCTGAGACGCCGATATGCCCCATTGGCCATTGCAGACTTCACCGGCCGCGGCGGTCGCTAGGACGGTGGCGTTGGCCCGATGCTGTATAGACCCAGCCTCGCCTCGGAAGTAGATCTCGCCAATAGTCGTTTCGGTATCCGCGCTCGGCAAGAAGTAGTAGTCGGTGCCAAAGTCGCCTGTGATCTTGAGCACTGTGCCATCGCCCAAGGTGGTGAATTGTGGAGCCGGTTCTTTTCGGAAACGTGGAAACATGACGACGAAGTAGTCGCCGCTGCCATCCAGCCGCAACTGCAGCAGATCGCGATAGTCGTGGCCCGTGACGCCGCGGAAGAAGAGGATCGATTAACCCAGACTCTGATCCCAGACGGGCGCGACGGCCGAGAGGCCGACCATTGTAAGCGAGCGATCGCCTGAACAATACAACCGCCCACGATCATGACTCAGTCTCTGCTTCCGCCGCTTGCTCGTCTTGGATGTCTTTGCCAAACGACGTTAGTCCGCCGAGTGCCCCTAGGCCCATCGACTCGACCGCGCTCGACGGGACGATGATCATCGAGCCCTTTTGCCGCAGACCCTCGTAGACCATGTTCATCGCTCGCAAGTGGAGCCAAACGGGATTGTCACGATAATGAGTCGAGGCCGCGGCGAATTTCTCCACGGTTTCCGTCTACGGCATCGCCGACCAGACCCGGGTCCGCGAGATCGATCTGACCATGGGCATCCGGAATTCGATTCACGGCCTGGAAGTTTGGCCATTTGAGTGACGCGACTGCCTATCTCGTGGAGATGCCATCAGAGGATTCCGCGGGGCCGCGAAGCAAGCAATCCCTCACGAAGGGGTAAAACACCCGCTTGACATGATGGATAGACCAGCGTATTTTTCATAAGGTATTCGTGGTGTAAGAGGTTGATGTAATGCCTAACGGCCCCCAAAATATTTTGACTCCACCCAACGTCGGTATAATTGGCGTCGGCATCGTGATTATTCGAGTGGGCTAATTTGGGGCCTAAGGGGACATTCGCCAACGCAAACGACAATCGAAACCCTGAGGCCCTAAAAGGACCTCAGGGTTTTTTGTTGGCCCTGGTCCAGACGGGATCTCAGGGCTTCGGCGTACCCATGTGAGGGATGAACCATGCGTTCGATCCAGATCTACGACACTACGCTCCGCGACGGGACTCAAAGCGAAGGGGTTTCTCTCTCGCTACACGACAAGCTCCAGATCACGCAGCGGCTGGACGAGATTGGTGTCGACTACGTCGAAGGGGGATACCCGTTGTCCAACGAGAAGGACGCGGAGTATTTCCAGCGTGTCCGCGAGTTGAACCTTCAGAACACAAAGATCTGCGCGTTCGGAATGACTCGGCGCAAAGACATTCCAGCGTCCGAAGATCCCGGCATGCGGGCACTACTAGAGACGGAAGCACCTGTCTGTACGCTCGTGGGAAAGACTTGGGATTTCCACGTGGACGAAGTACTGCGAGTATCGCCGGAGGAGAATTTGGCGATGATTTCCGATAGTGTTCGCTTTCTGCGGGAGGCCGGACGCGAAGTCTTCTACGACGCTGAACACTTCTTTGACGGGTGGAAAGCCAATCCCGAATTCGCCGCCGAGACCATCAAGGCAGCAGCCGGAGCCGGCGCCACGGTGGTCATTTTGTGCGACACGAACGGCGGCACTCTACCCGAGGAAATCGCCGAGATCACACGTCAGGCACGTGAGTGCCTGGAGCCGCTGTCCGCATCGGTCGGTGTCCATTGCCACAACGATTGCGAACTGGCCGTGGCCAATACGCTGGCTGCGGTCGATGCCGGTGCTCAACAAGTGCAGGGGACGATCAACGGCATTGGCGAGCGTTGTGGAAATGTCGACTTGGTATCCGTGATCAGCAACCTCGCACTGAAGAAAACGGGTTATCAGGTCTTGGCCGGTCGCAGCCTCGAACACTTGACGGAATTGTCACGATACGTATACGAGACCGCGAATCTGACTCTTCGTGGCAGTCAGCCTTTTGTCGGTCACAGCGCCTTTGCCCACAAGGGCGGGATGCACGTACATGCCGTCGCCCGTGCGGCCGAGACGTATGAGCATATTGATCCGGCCACGGTCGGCAACGAACGACGGATCCTCGTCAGCGAGTTATCTGGGCGGTCGAACATCGTGGCTCTGACTACCAAGCACAACGTCCAAAACGATCGCAAATTGATGGACAAGATCCTGAACGAGGTGGTCAATCTGGAAAATCGCGGATACCAGTTTGAAGCGGCCGAGGCGTCGTTCGATCTATTGGTCAAGCGATGTGCCGGCACTTTCACACCTCATTTCGAGCGAATCAAGTATCATGTCGAAGTGGGTGCGGAACGCGATCGCGATATCGTAACCGAAGGAACGGTCAAACTACGCGTCAAAGATGAAATTCGCCACGAGGTGGCCGAGGGCGACGGCCCGGTCAATGCCTTGGACGCTGCGTTGCGAAAGGCGTTGAACGGTACCTATCCGAGCCTGTGGAAAATGCATCTGGTGGACTACAAGGTACGCGTGGTAAACTCCG